>JBGOUW010000519.1:0-3589 GCA_041477755.1 Binatia bacterium | reverse complement strand
GGCTTGCGGCATTCAACGGCGCGATTGACGCCGCGGCGGTTCTTCACGTAGGCACAGCGGCGATGCCCTCTGCTGACCACCGCGAGCCCGACCGCCATCCGCTCGACCGCCTCGAGCGCGGGCTCTCGCTCACCGATGCGACGATGCTCGTGGTCTCGTCGGTCATCGGTGTCGGGATCTTTCTCACCCCCGGCACGGTGGCCAACGCGCTGCCACATCCGACGCTGGTGTTGGTCGCGTGGCTGGTCGGCGGACTGCTCTCGCTCGCTGGGGCGCTCGCCAACGCCGAACTCGGTGCGATGTATCCGCATGCCGGCGGCGACTATGTGTACCTGCGCGAAGCCTATCATCCCGCGGCGGGATTCATCGTCGGGTGGTTGTCGTTCTTCGTCATCTACGCCGGCACCGTGGCCACACTTGCAACTGGTTTCGCCGAAGGGCTGGCGCACTTCGTCGCCCTGGGTGAGGGCGGCAAAATGGCCGCAGCGGTCGCGATCACGATCGCTACGTCGTGGGTCAACTACGTCGGAGTGCGTGAAGGCGCGCGCTTCAACAACATCACCGGCTACGTGAAGGTCGCTGCGCTGGTCGGGCTGGCGGTCGCCGGGCCGCTGCTTGGGCACGGGCAGCTCGGACACTTTGTCTCACCGGTGGCGGCGACGAGTCTCCCGCTGGCCGGCTTCGGTCTGGCGCTGTCGCCAATCCTGTTTTCGTACTTGGGCTGGAATGCGTCGGTGTACGTCGCCAGTGAGATCCGCGAGCCCGACCGCAACGTGCCGCGTTCGCTGTTCATCGGCCTCGCCATGTGCACGGCGATCTATCTGCTCATCAATGCCGTGTACCTCTACGCGCTGCCGATTGAGACCTTGCGCGGCGAAGTGCGGGTTGGCGAGTCGGCCGCGCAGGCACTGTTCGGCGGCGCCGGCGGTACGATCATGGCCGTGCTGGTGCTGGCGTCGGTCATCGGCTGCCTGAACGCGACGATTCTAGTCGGGCCGCGCATTGCCTACGCGATGGCGCTCGACGGGCTCTTCTTCGCCGGCGTCCATCGCGTGCACGAAGTAAACCGTACGCCGCACATCGCGATCGCGGTGCAAGCACTCACGGCGATCACGCTGATCGTGGTGTTGCAGAACTTTCCGAGCGTACTCGACTACACCACCTTCGCCATCGTGTTGGCGACCACGGCGGATACCGCGGCGCTCTACACACTGCGAAAGACGAAACCGAAGCGGCGGCGCCCGTATCGTGCGTGGGGTTACCCGGTCGTGCCGGCGCTCTATCTCATCGCCAACGCCGCCATCGCCGTGTCGATGCTATGGGGACGGCCGGTGGAATGCGCGATCGCGCTGGCCGTCACTGCCACCGGCATTCCGTTCTACGCCATGTTTGCTCGCCGCGCCGCCTAAGACGCTGCGCCCGCATACTTTACAACCCGCAGCCCCTTCAGTAAGAGTCGGGCATGGTGGTGAAGACTCCGCGGCCAAATCCACGGCAGCAAGCGGTGCTCGACGAACTCAAGCAGCTCGCCGGGCAACTCGGCATCGAGGTGCGCGAGGAGCGGCTGCTGCGCGAGATTGGGTACCGCGTCCGCAGTGGCAGCTGCCGGGTGCGGGAGAAGAATTTGATCCTGCTCGATCGCGGATTGCCGCTCGAAACCCAGATCGAGATTCTCGTCGGCGAGTTGGCTGAACGGCCGCTCGATAGTGTCTATCTGTCGCCCGCAGCGCGGCGCTTGCTCGAAGGCGCTGCCCCGGAGGCGGCCCGTGCACCGAGTGAAGGATAAGCTCTCCACCGCCGACCGCTTCGCGATCTTCAAAGAGCACCTGCGGCGGCAACGCCTCAAATCGACCGCACAGCGCGACGACATCGCGCGCGCGTTTTTCGCCAACAACAGCCACAGCAGCGTCGAAGAAATCTACACCGCGGTCAAACACATCAACCCGGGCATCGGCTACGCCACGGTGTACCGCACGATGAAGCTGCTCAAGGAGTGCGGTCTCGCCGTCGAGCGCCATTTCCGAGACGGCGAAGCGCGTTACGAAAGCGGCGTCAACCGCGAGCACCACGACCACCTCATCTGCGAAGGCTGCGGCAAGATCGTCGAGTTCGAGGAAGCGCGCATCGAGGCGCTGCAGGACGAGATCGCCCGCCGGCTCGGCTTCCATCTCAACAGCCACAAAATGGAACTCTACGGCTACTGCCGCGACTGCCACCGGGCCCGCGCCGCTGGGTAATCTCTCGACGCCGGCGCCAGTAGCCGTCATCCTGAACGAACGAGCTCTCTCTCGCCCCTCTCGGAGAGATGCTTCGCTGCCCTTGCGTGCCTTTTGTCACACTTGGCCGTTGACAGGTTGCGGCCCGGTCGCTAATTGAGAATGAGTTTCAAAATCCCCACACGGGGGTACGGACATGCAGACGCGAGCCGACCAGCAGACGCGACACCACCCGAGGCGACCCGGGCGCCGGTTCGCTCGGCTCGTCGTCGCCATGGTGCTCTCGCCCTCCATCGCGTTTGCCGCCGTCGACCCCGACGCAATCACCCGTGTCCTCACCCTGCTCACCGTGGTTGGCGAAGAATACCGCGAAGGCTGCGATGGCAGCGGCAATCTCGTCCGTCCGCTGGAATACGAAGAAGCGCGCAGCTTCCTCGCCGAGGCGCGTATGCGCTGGAACAACGTTGTGGGAGTCGATGGCGCGGACACGATTGTTCGCCAACTCGCGGATCTCACCGCGGCGATCGAGCAGAAGCAGGCTGCCGATTCGGTGTTGGTGCAGGTCGCCGCCATTCGCGCGGCGGTGACGCACGCCACCGGCATCGACGAAGACATCTTCCCGCCGCAATCGCCATCGCCGCAACGCGGGGCGCCGATCTTTCACGAGCACTGCGCACCATGCCACGGCGAGCATGGCGACGGGCACGGCCCCGACGCCGCACGGCTTGAACGCAAGCCCGCCAACTTCACCGACGCCGGGTTCATGCGCAGCGAGACGGTCTTCGATCACATTCACGTCATCAGCGTCGGCAAGCGCGGCGCGGCGATGCCCGCGTGGGAAGACGTCCTCACGCTGCAAGAGCGCTGGGATGTGCTCAGCTACGTGTGGCGCTTGGCGCACAGCCACGGCGAACTCGCCGAGGGTCAAGGCCTCTATCTCAGTCAGTGCGCAAGTTGCCACGGCGCCACCGGTGACGGCACGGGCCCGCTCGCATCCACACTACTGACACCCGCGCCCAACTTCACCCAACCGGCGCGACTGGCACGCCGCACCGATGCCGAATTGTTCGACGCCGTGCACGACGGGGTGGCGGGGACCGCCATGCCGGCGTTCCGAAATCTCACCGACGATGAACGCTGGAAGACTATCGCGTTCGTGCGCGCACTGTCGCTCGGCGGACCCGACGGCGGCGCCGGCGCGGCTTCGGGTGGCAGCGGCGGCACGCCACGGTTCGGTCGACTACTGCGATTGCTAAGCGCCGAGTACGGCAAGGCCGTTGATGCCGGTCGGATCGTCAGTCCGCAGGATCTCACCGAAAGCGAAGTGTTGCTCGGTCAGATCAACGCCGCGATTTCAACCGTGGCAGCCGCGG
>JBGOUW010000075.1:0-13179 GCA_041477755.1 Binatia bacterium | reverse complement strand
CGGTTTTTAAGGTTTTTCCGGTTGTTCTTAGTTTTGATCTTCGTTAGCCGTTGTCATGCATGGGTAAGGGCCCTCGTTTACGGCCCAAAAAAATGGGGCCTCCTCAGGGCGAGCGGAAATGTTCTTTGAAAACAATCACAGTACCGTTTGTCCTGAGGAGCCGCCGTCCTTGTGGCGGCGTCTCGAAGGACGTGCCCCGAGAAAATCGACAGTCTCCTCTGGGAGAGGGAACCTTCGCTGCCCCGCGCTTCATCCTTGCCTGCGGTGGGGACACTTTCGAGACATGGCGCTAGTCCTCCGGCAACAGCGCGCCGGGATTCATGATGTTGCTTGGATCGATGGCATGCTTCAGGGTGCGCAACAGATCGAGACCAACGCCGCCGAGTTCGTCCTTCAGCCAGCGCGCGCGCACCCGGCCGATGCCGTGATGGTGCGCGATGGTGCCGCCGACGCGCAGCGTCGCCTCCATCGTTTTCTCCCAACACGCGAAGTACGTCGGTTCGGCTTGCGCCGGATCGTCTGGACGCGCGGCGAACGTGAAGTAGATATTCGTCCCCTGCGCGTAGCTGTGCGAGCTATGCCCCGATGCCACCATCACGCTCGGCACGGTCTTGATGGCGGCGATCACTTCCCGATAGAGATCGTGAATGCGATCCCACGTGGTCGCGACTTCGATCGTATCGAGCACGATGCCCTTTTTCAGAAACGGTTCGAAGCCGGGCACGTGGTTGCGCTCCGCCAGCCAGCGTGCGGCCGGTGCCTCGCCCGCAATCGTGCCGCTGTGCGCAGCGCAAGCTTGGCGGCAGCCGTCGATCTCAACTGCGGTCAGCGCGACCGGCCCTTCCGAGAGCACCAGCAAGATGGCGTTGGTTCCGGTGCTGACATCTCCGAAAAGGCGGCTGCTCTCGATGCCGTCGTACAGGCGCAGCACCGGCGGGCGCCAGCCGGCGCGCACGATTGCGCGAATCGCTTCGAGCCCGGCGTCGAAGTCGGCGAAGCTGAAACTCTGCAACACTTGACTCTCGGGCAACGGCACGATGCGCAACGTTAGCTCCGTGAAAATGCCGAGCGTGCCTTCAGAGCCGAGGAAGAGCTGCCGCAGATCCGGGCCGGTTGCACTGCGCGGACCCACGCGCGTGTGTACGACGCGGCCGTCGGGCAGCGCGACTTCGAGCGCCAGCAGCATGTCTTCGATCGAGCCGTAGCGTGACGAGAACTGCCCCGCCGCGCGCGTCGCCACCCAACCACCGACGGTGGAGAGATCGATCGACTGCGGGAAGTGTCGCATCGAGTAGCCGCGCTCGTTGAGCGCGGCTTCAAACGCCGGACCCATCATACCCGGTTGTACGCGCACGCTGAGCGCGGTCTCGTTAATTTCGAGCACGCGGTTCATGCGGCGCAGATCGACGACAATAGTACCGGCGGCCGGCAACACCGCACCGCACACACCCGAACCGGCACCGAACGGCACCACCGCGATGCGGTGCTCGTTGGCGTAGGCGAGCGTCTGCGAGACCTGCGCGGTGTCGCCCGGACTCACCACGCACGCCGGTCGTGCGGTCAGCGTGTCGCGCAGCAATCGTAGCTGCGCGATCATCCACCAATCGTGGCTGTGCTCGCGCAACGTCGCCTCGTCCCAGCGCACGGCGTCAGCGCCGAGTAGCTGGGTGAGGTCGTCGCGAATTCGCCGCGACTCAAGCATGCGCGGCGCTCGCCGCCGCGGCCAGCGGCTCAGTGTGGAAGGTCTTCACCTCCCGCACGTGGGCACGATAGCGCGCGACCGCTTCAGCGACCTGAGTTTCACTCCAGCCGTGCGCCGCCCCAATAATCTGCGCGACGGCCGGCGCCGCGCTGAGGCCGTTGTCGAGACCGTACAACATCACGCGGCTGCGCCGTTCGAGGAAATCGTCCAATTCCAGCACCATCTCGGCGCGCAGCGCATAGGTCACCTCGGCGCGTGTTATGGAGGACGCCGGGGCGCAGCGCGCCGCGAGCGCCGGATCGGCGTCCATCGTCTCCAACACGCGCTCAGCTTCGCTGCCGTAAACCGCGACCAATCGCCCGACGATGTCGACCGGCACCGCGGACCAGCGGGCGCGCAAGCGATCCGCGTAGGCCGCAACGTCGTCGCCGGTCTCACCGCCGCACAACGTCGCGCTGTCGCTGTCGCCGCGCTTGGTTGGCAACGGCCGACCCTGCTCGCGCAGGCGCGTCTCGACCAGCGCCCCGATGCGCTCGGCCATCTTGCGAAACGTCGTGAGCTTGCCGCCGGCGATCGAGATCATGCCACCGGCGTTCACCATGATCTCGTCTTTGCGCGACAACTCAGTGGGCTTCTTGCCCGCTTCGTGCAGCAACGGGCGCAGACCGGCCCATGCCCCAACCACATCATCGAGCGTGAGTGGTTCAATTCCGAACGTCGCGTTCGCTGCGTCAAGCAAGTAGGACACGTCGTCGCGCGTGATCACCGGATCGTCGAGCGGGCCGCTGTAGTCGGTGTCGGTGGTGCCGAGGTAGACGGTATCGCCACGCGGCACGCAGAAGATCGATCGCTTGTCCGGCGTCTGCATCACGACGATGCGTGAGACCGGCAATCGCGCGTGCGGCACCACCACGTGGATGCCCTTGCTCGGCCGTAGGCGGCGCTGCTCGCCGTGGCCGTACAGCAACCGTACGTCGTCCACCCACGGCCCGGCGGCGTTGACGATCACGCGCGCGCGCGCCGTCAGCGTCGTGCCCGCCTGCTGATCGCGCAGTGTCGCAGCGGTAATGCGATCGCCCTCGGTGACGAAGTCCGTGACCTCGACGTAATTCGCCACCGCGGCGCCGAGCGCCGCCGCCGATTTGATGGTTGCAATCACCAGGCGAGCATCGTCGGTCACGTATTCGTAGTACAGCCCAGCGCCGTACAGGTTGTCGGCGCGCAGCGCCGGTTCGTGAGCGAGCGCGGCGGCGCGATCGAGCATGCGATAGCGCTCGTCCTTGGTGACCTTGGCGAGGCGGTCATAGGCGAGCAGCCCGACGCTGAGCTTGGCGTACCCGCCGCGGCTGTAGGTCGGCACCAGCATGTGCATGGGGCGCGCAAGATGAGGCACGATGCGCCGCACGCTGCGCCGCTCGCTGGCGGCTTCGAGCACGAGGCCAACGTCACCCTGCGCGAGATAGCGCACGCCGCCGTGAATCAGCTTCGACGAGCGGCTGCTGGTGCCGCATGCAAAGTCGCGCCGCTCGACCAACGCCACCGACAACCCGCGCAGCGCGGCGTCGCGCGCAATGCCCGCGCCGGTGATACCGCCGCCGATGACGAGGAGGTCGAAGGTTTCGCGGCTCAGCGCATCGAGATTGCGCGCGCGAGTGTGGCGAGAGAGATCGAGTGCGTCAGCCATGTGGATGTCGGTCACCTTTCCCGGCTTGACGCAGTTTGTCAACGCGGGAACAGCAGCCGTGCGGACCCTACGGCCGAAGCGGTCCCGTCAGGGCCGAAAGGTCGGCGTATCGCTCCAGCGAATCGATCGCATCAACAACAGCGTCTGCAGCGGCGCGGCTGAGTGCGCGCGCAGCGTTACGACGGAACTTGGATTCGACTTCGGCGCGGGTTAGTGGCCGCTCGGCACTGCCGCGGTTGACGGGCTGGTGATGCTCCATAACGCGGCCGCCGTGCAGCTGCACGCGCAGGCGCCCGCCAAACCGTCGCGGATACTCGGTGGTGGGATCAACGTGATGGCTGGTGCGCACCGCGAGCGTGCGCACCGCCGGATCGCGGAGCGCATCCGGCGTGAAGTCGTCGACGTCAACGTGCCCGCGCACCAGCATGGTGGCGACTGCATAGGGCAAGGAGAACTTCGCGTCGTAGTCGTTCTGCGGCGCCTGCTTCGTCGCCACCGGTTCGCACACGATCGGAATCTCGCGCGCCGCGATGAAGCACTCGATGCGCTCGACGGCGCTGACGTCAAAGTCGGGACGCGCACGCAGCACCGCGGCGCAGTCGATGAACGCGTGGGTGAAGTGGCAGCATGGATACGGTTTGAGCGCGGTGTTGAGCAGTTCCCAGCGCGCGCCGAGCGCGTCGGTGACCGCGTTGACATCCCAGCCCGCTTCGCCGAGATGGCTGCGATAGAGCCCGAAGCGGCCATCGAGTACGCCGCGCGGTCCGGTGAAACCGTGGTGCGCGAGGCTGGCCGCGACCAAACCGGCATGTGCGGCCCAACCGCCGTGCAGTCGCTTTACCGACGTGCCGTCGGTGAGAAATTCGAGCGAGCCGGCGGCCTGACTCCCGGCGATGCCGAGTGCGTTCGCGAGTTGATCGGCATCGAGACCCGAAACGATGCCGGCCGCGAGCGCGGCCCCGAACGCGTTGCAGATCCCGGTCGGATGAAAGCCGCGGTCATGAAACCCGCCGTGCGCCGCTAGACCGATACGGATCGATGCTTCTTCACCAACGGCGAGCGCGGTCAGAAGCGCGCGCCCGTCCGCGCTGCGTGCTTCACACGCTGCCAGAGCGGCAGGTACGATGCCCGCGCTGACGTGAACTACGGACTCCTGATGCGTGTTGTCGAAGTCGAGTCCGTGCGCCAGCGTGCCGTTCACCAATGCGGCCCATGCCGCGGGCAACTGCTCGCCGACGCCGATTACGCTGCACGACCCAGCGGCTCCGCCCGCGAGTTCGCGCGCGCTGGCGAGCGTCGCCATCGCAAAATCCATCCCGACTGCAGCGAGCGCGACGCCGATGGTGTCGAGCAAGTGCACCTTCACGCATTCGACTACCGCCGCGGGTACTGCGGCGAAGTCGGTTTGCGCGGCAAACCGCGCTAGTGCTGTGCTGACCGATATCATCGCCTGATGTAGTTCTCGCTTGCATTCTCCGTTGACAGATTTCCGCTCTTCCTACTATGGGGGCACTGAGACTCGCAACGGAGGCCACCCATGCAGGACACGCGACGAGAGTTTCGCAATGTCATCCGCACCGACGAAGTGATCGCGGCGTTACCGGTCGACGTGTACCTGACGCAGCTCGACGCGTTCATCGACGAGCACAACCCGTATCGCCAGAACAGAGTCATCGCGGCGATCGGCGACGGCACTGCTTCGCTCGACATCGTCAAGCGCTACTCCAAGGAGCTGTACTACCTCGGGCTGTGGATGACGCCCGAGTTCGCGCTGCTGATCGCCAACGCGCCCGACTCGTACGCCTTCACGCTCGAAGACTCGGAGCACTTCGGCCACTGGGCGCAAAACTTCGCCGACGAGACCGGCTACCTGCGCGATCCGAACCACGTGCTGATGAAAGTGGAGATGTGCCGCCAGCTCGGCATCAGCGACGACGAGCTGCGTGCCTACGTGCCGATACCCGAGACCGTCGGCTCGATCTACACGCTGCTGTACTACTGCCGCCGCTCATACGAGGAAGGGCTCGCAGCCTTCGGCTACGCCCGCGAGCGCGTCGCCGGCATGAGCGGCTACGCACCGACGATCTACAACGGCCTGGCGAAACACTACGGCATCAAGGCGAAGAACATGGAAGTCCACGCCTACGCCGAGCCCGAACACGGCGACCGCGCGCTCGAACTAATGCAGCGCGCCTGTATCACCGCCGACATTCAACGACGCTGCCGCCAAGCCGTCGAGCACACCATCGTCACCAACGAGTGGCGCGCGCGGGCGATGAGTCGGTGGTTGCCGTAGGGTGACCGAGTGTGGCGCTGCCCTGGGCCAAGACTTCTCGCTACGACGGCGGCTTCGGATAGCGGGGGTTTGACATGACCAGTCGCGGCAGGGGTTGGACGGCGTTTAGGCGCGGCCTGTTGCCCTGCGCGCTGGCGTTGACACTCGTAGCCAAGCCGGGGGTGGTGCAGGCGTCGCAAGATTGCGTCGGTGACTGCGATGCCAATGCCCGCGTCACCGCGTCCGACCTGGTTCGGATGATAAGCGTCGCGGTTGGCAACACGGATGCGTCAACCTGCATCGCCGGCGACGCCAACAGTGATGACCGCATCACTGAGGACGAGATCGGTACGGCGATCCACAACGTGTTTGGAGGCTGTGCCCCGGTGGAGCCGCACCGCACCCTCGACGACTTGTTCGAAGACGTGGCGCGGATGGTTCCCGATTTCGGTGGGATGTTGCTCGCCGACAACGAGCACATCCTCCAAGTGTACTTGCTCGACCCGAGTCCGGAAAAACTGGCCGCGGTTGCGAGCGCGATCACCAGCGTCTTTGGCAACGTCATTCCCCAAGGCGGGATTCAAGCCCTCCCGGGTCAGTATGGGTTCGCACAACTCCGGGGCTGGTACCGTGCGATGGTCGAACGCGTCTTGAGCGTTCCCGGCGTCACCGCCACCGACATCAATGAGGCGATCAACCGACTGAGCATCGAGATCGCGACGCCGGAGGTCGAGTTCGAGGTCGTGGCAATCCTCGCGGAACTCGGCATTCCAAACGACGCGGTGGCGATTGTCGTGACCGGGCCGATCGAGCCGTTTTCGCACACCGTGCGAGACGTGCAGTCACCCAGACGAGGGGGCTACCAGATCGTGCGGCTCATCAACAACACCGCCGGCTTCGGGATCGTTACGCCAACTCTGAGCTTCAATGCGACGAGAAGCGGGGTGCCAGGCTTCGTCACCAATTCGCACAATACGCAACGGTTGTGGACCTTAGACACCAACGCCGGATTTCCGCCGGCCGATTTCTATCAAGCCCCGGGCTACTTCCCCGCAGAGTGGGTCGGGACCGAAGCCGCCGACCCGCAGGCATTCGTTTGCCCGCCGCCATATCCCTCTGGACATTGGTGTCGCTATAGCGACAGCGCGTTCGTGAAGTACAATACCGGCGTCGCGTTCGATCCGGGCATCATCGGCAAGACTACCGGGCAGACGACGCTCTCGAGTACGAGCGCGAATCTGATCCTCACGACCGATCACGCGGCGAAGTTTACGGTCGTCGCCCCGCCAACGCAGCCGTACCTGGTGGGATTGCAGTTGCACAAAGTCGGTCGAACCACCGGGTGGACCAGCGGCTCGATCGTCAGCACGTGCGTTGACTACACGCAGACCAATCCTGCCATTCATCCCGGGACCACGGTGCGCCTCTGCCAGTACGTGGTGGCCGCTCCGCCGATGGGGCTGGCCACTTTCGGCGACAGCGGATCGCCGGTGTTTCGCGTGATCGATCCGCAGTGCGGGTACGTCGAGCTGTATGGGCTTCTCTGGGGAGGAGGCGATTTCTTTGTCCCGCCGTCGCCGTGGCCCGGCGGCTCGGTCGGTAAGATGTTCGTCTTCAGTCCGATTGGCGGCGTGCCGTTCCAGCAGACCGGTGTTCAGTCTTCACAAGATCTGGGAACCCTGGGTTACACCACGGCGCCGGGAATGTGCACAACGCCGACTGCAACCGCCTCGGCGACCGCGTCGCGCACTCGCACGCCGACACCGACCGTCATCCGACCGTGCGACTTCATCGGACCGCGGATGTGCGGCGGCAGTTGCCCGAATTCGACCGACGTGTGTCTGCCGCTCCCCGACGACACCGCGTGCGTGTGTCAGCCGGGTCAACCGATCCCCACCGAAACCGCAACTGCTACCTTCACACGGCCCCCGTCGTTTACGCCAACGGTCACGATGACTCCGGGCGGCCCCGCAACGCCGACGGTCACCCCGACCGGATGCGCGAGCGGGCCACTGCCTAACCTCGTGCTGAATCCGAGCTTCGAGTCGTACTCCAGCATTCCTGTCGGTCTCGGCCAACTCAGTCTGGCCACTCCGTGGGACTCGCCGACCAATGCCTCGCCCGACTCCTTTCACGCACTCGCAACCGCCGCGAGCAGCGTGTCGGTGCCCGCGAACGCCTTCGGCAGCGAAGCGGCGCACAGCGGCAACGCGTACGCCGGCTTTCACGCCCGTCCTTCGAATCTCTATCGCGAGTATGTCGAGGGATTGCTGTCGTCGCCCCTTGCCGCTGGCAGTACGTATCAAGTCTCATTCTACGTCTCGCTGGCGGATGGGTCGCGATGGGCGATCGATAAACTCGGCGCGCACTTCTCCGCCGGTTCCGTCGGCCCGGTGAGCACCGCCTACTTCCTGCCGCTCACCTCGCACGTCAGCGCGAGCGGATATGTCACCACGAAGACGGGTTGGACCCAGATTCTCGGCTCCTACACCGCTGTCGGCGGAGAGGACCATATCGTCATTGGCAACTTCTTCGACAATCCCTCGACAACTCCGCTGATGGGGCTCGGCGGACCGTACGACTTTGCCTACTACTACCTCGATGACGTGTCGGTGAGCCTCGTGCCGCCGCAATGCACTCCTACGCCCACCGCGACAGTAGTCGCGACCTGCCCGGGGGCGATGTGTACGCCAACGCCAACGCCAAGCCGCACCCTCACGCCGACCCGTACACCGAGCCCCTCGTTCACCCCTTCAACGACTGCTTCGGCGACCACGACAGCGACGCGTACGGCGACGGCCACCGTCACTCACACGCCGTCGCCCAGCGTTACGTCGTCCGCAACTCCGGGCGTGACGCCGACCTGCGTGACGCCGCTGGCGGGCATGGTCGCGTGGTGGCCGCTCGATGATGCCGCCGGCTCGACGAGCGTGGTCGATATCGCTTCGCCGCCGACGAACAACGGCGTGCCGCAGCCCGGGCCGGTTGTCGTCTCTCCACCAGGTGGCCCCCTGACCGTTGCGGGAAACCTCGCGCTCGCGCCGCCCGATCGCGCGCTCTTCTTCTACACGCCGGCAACCTATGCGGAAGTTCCTCCGAGCAGCGATCTGGATCTAGCAAACTCCGATCTGACTATCGATGCGTGGGTGATTCCGTTGCCTGGGCCGTGGTCCGCGAATACCGGCAACCTCCACATCTATACGGTGGTCGACAAACTCAATCTGGCAACCAACAGCGGCTACGACTTCTACGTCGAAGTCCAATCGACGTGCCCGACGTGCCCGCCCCCTCCGGGCGGGGCCGCGTCCACCACACAGATGCGGTTGGTATTCGCCGTCGGAAATGGTGCAACCGTTGCGTTCTATACGAGCGCGCCGTTCTACACCGGCACCGGCACCGTGTTCCCGTTCCCGACTCCGGCATCGCCGCTCACGCCACAACCGCCGAGCTCGATTCACGTGGCCGTGACCGTCGATCGTAGTCAGAACATGGGCAAATTTTACATCGGCGGCAGTCACCTGGTCGGTAGCGACTTCACGCCGGTAACCGGAGCGAACAATACCGCCCCCATGTGGATTGGTGGATCGCGGTTGTACGGGACGGCGCACGCACCGAACTTTTCAGAATTCACGCTGAACGAAATCGAAATCTTCAACATCGCGCTGCCGCCGCTCGACCTTCAATCGATCGGCACGGCAAACGGCGGCAAGTGCAAACCGACTCCGACCCCGTCCGCAACGCCCACGCACACCCTGACACGGCCGCCGTCGCCAACCGCAACCGTCTCCAGCACCGCGACGCGCACTCCGAGCCTCAGCCCCACCCGCACGCCGACCGAGACTGCGTCCGTGACGCGGACACCAACTATAACGCCGACGGCCACGCCCACGTGCATCACGCCGCCTTCGGACATGGTGGCGTGGTGGACGGCCGACAACACCACCAACGATCTCTCCGGTAACGGAAATACCGGTGTGCTCCACGGTGCCGCCGGCTACGTCGCGGGGCAGGTCGGATCCGCCTTCTCACTGCCGACGATCGCCGAGTTCGTTCAGGTCCCCAATGATCCGACGCTCAATTTTTCGGGCAACTTCTCCATCGACGCTTGGATTCGCACCAACAATGCCCCGACCGCGAGAGCCACCATCGTCGACAAGCGGTCGGGAACGAACACCAATCCGGTCGGCTATCACCTCTTCATCTTCCAGGGGGCCCTGGGCTTCCAGCTTGCCGATGGGCAACCCTTCCTCAACCAGGTGTCGCCGGGACCGTTGGTCAACGACGGCAACTGGCACCACGTGGCGGCGACGATCAACCGCGGCTCGACCACCGGCGGCAATCTCTACGTCGACGGCCAGTTGATTTACACATTCGACCCCACCACGCGTCCCGGCAGCATCATCAACAGCTCGGCCCTCAGACTCGGTGTGCGCACGAACGGCTCGCCGCAGACGTTCGAGAACTTCCAGGGTGCCATTGACGAGGTCGAGCTCTTCGATCGCGAACTGCTCTCGTCGGAGGTTCAAGCCATCTACCGCGCTCAGTCCGTAGGAAAATGCAAAACACCGCTCCCTACCCGAACCGCGACGCGGACGATCACGCGCACGCCGACGATCACCGTGACCCCCACGGCGACACCGCGGCCGAGCCAGACACGGACTTCGACCGCTTCACCAAGCTTCACTCGGACGCCGACGGTCACGTTCACTCCGACACCGACGACAACTCGCACCAGCACGCGAAGCTTCACCCCGACGCTCACGCCCACATGCGTGCCGACGCCACCAAACCTGCGCGCGTGGTGGACCGCCGACAACACGACGACCGATCGCTCCGGCAACGGATACAACGCTGCGTTCTTCCAAGGACCGGGGATGTATACTACCGGGATGGTCGGTGCGGCCTTCTCCCTGAGCGCACTGACGGATTTCGTCGAGGTGCCAATACTGCAAAGCCAAGGCCTCAACCCTTCCGGCAACTTCTCGATCGATGCCTGGATACGAACGACCAGTGCCGGACAAGTAGCGGTAGTCGACAAGCGCCAAAACGCCGGCTTCGCGCCCGTTGGCTACTTTCTCTTCGTCTTGGGTGGGCAACTGGGCTTTGAACTTGGCGACGGTCAACCTCCGCTCGTGCATGTGGCGGCGACGCCGTTCGTCAACGACGGAAACTGGCACCTAGTCGCCGCGACCATCGACCGGACCTCCACAACGGGAGGTAAGCTCTATGTCGACGGGGCGCCGGTGTACACCTTTGATCCCACGCTTCGACCGGGGAGCATCTCGAGCGGGGGGTGGCCGTTCCGGATCGGCCAAGGGTATCTGGGGACGGTCGCATTCAGCGGTGCGATCGACGAGGTCGAACTCTTCGATCGCGATCTCACGTCGCAGGAGGTCCTGACCATCTTCAACGCGGGTTCGGCCGGCAAGTGCAAGAACCCGTCGCCGACCCCGACCGTGTCGGGGACCGCTACGCGCTCGTCGACACCGAGTCGCACGCTCACCGGTACGCCGACGTTTACGAAGACACCAACCGCCACGCTTACCCGCACCTCTACTGCGACCGTGACATCGACTCGAACGATCACGCAGACTGCGACGGTGACTCAGTCCGCGACGAACACGGTGACGCTCGCACCCACGTTAACGCGCACGATCACTGCGACACGCACCGCGTCGCCGACCATCACGCGCACTCCGACCATCACCGTGACTCGCACGCCCACGGCAACCGTCGGCTGCCCGGCCGGCCTGATGTGCACACTCACCCCGACGAACACACCGTCCGCAACGCCGACGCCGCCGTGCTTCGCCGAGCTGTGCGTGTTCAAGTTCAACGATCTGGACCGCGACGGCATTCACGACGCCGGCGAGCCCGGCATTGCCGGCTGGATGATCAACATCGCGGTCACCGGCGGGCAGATCGTCTCAACCGTGACCACCGGCGCGCAAGGATCGATCTGCACCGGCGTGGGGGCACCCGCCAGCTACACCATCTCTGAAGTGTTGCAGGCCGGATGGACGCAGACCTTCCCCGCTCCGCCGGGAACTCACGCCATCGGCATCGACTGCGGCCAACTCGTGAATCTCGAATTCGGCAACGTGCTGAGCGCCATCAGCACCCCGACTCGCTCGCCCACCCCATCCGTAACGGCGACTGTGCGCACCCCAACCCACACCTCCAAAGTGCCACCGCCCGACTAGTTGAAAAATTGAGCAAGCAGTCCAAGAAGGGCGAGTTCATCTTCACCGCCGACATCCAACGCCGCTGCCGCCAAGCCGTCGAGCACACCATCGTCACCAACGAGTGGCGCGCGCGGGCCATGAGTCGCTGGCTGGAGTCGTGAGCAGTGCTTGGTCGGAACGTCCGGTCCCACTAACGGGCGACACGATTCATCACTATTCCGGCGCTGCCACCATCGCGCCGTAGATTTCTTCGACCGCGCCGCTGACTTTCTCGACCGCGACGATGCGGACGCCTTGGTAGCTGCCTTCGGGGAAGAACACGAAGCCGCTCACCGGGATGCCGGGCTTGGAGATTTTCTCGGCGAGGTAGAGTCCGCCGAGTTGATCGATGATCTCGCGTTCGGTTGCGGTCTTCGATTCGTAGAAGCCGCCGATCGCACCGACCGCGATGCCGATGCCGGCACCGACGGCGGCACCTTTGCCCGCGCCCGAACCGCCGCTCTGCGCGGCGCCGATGAGCGCACCAGGGATTGCCCCCAGCAGACCAGTGAGTATCGCGGTGCCGCCGGCGCCTTCGAGCCCGGCGACCAGTGCCGTAGCGCCGCCGGCTTGCCGTGCCGCTTCGGCCACCGACAGCGGCGCGATGCGGTTCCCCGCAGCGTCGACGGCAAGCACGCGATCGGCGGAAATGACGTAGTCCTTGCTCGATCCGTTCGACACGCCGACCCCGACGGCCACCATTGAGCCGAACTGCTTGGCCTCCGTGCCGGCGGCGCGTAGTTCGGACGACACGGTCTCGGGCACCACCGCGCGCGGTGCCGTGACCGGCTTCTTCGCGCAGCCGACGGCTGACAGGCTAACGGGCAATGCAAGGGCAAGGGCAATCGCAACCGGGCGAATCATTGCAGTCCTCCTTGGACTTGGCGGCGAGCATCGGATCACGCGCAGCGAGCTGATTCAACTACGCCCCTAACGCGCCGCGGGCCGAGGAGTTGCGGATGGTCTCGGCGTCGGCCGGCGCGTCGGCGTTTTCTTCCCCTTCATTGAATGTGCCGTACGCGCTTTGGCTTTCTTGGCCGTCGGTTTGCGGATCGGTTTGTGAATGGCCGCGTGTTTGCCGCCCGCAGTTGGCGTTGGATGCAGTCGCGGGGTTGGCACCGGCGCACGTGGCGTCGCATCGTCGGGCGACACTGCAGCGAACCCAGGGCTCGGCGCAGGAAGTTGCTTCAGACGCAGATAGAGTACGGTGCCCGCGAACGCTTCCGGCGACGTGCGCATCAATCCTGCATTCGCCGTCGCCGACGCGATGGTTCCATCACCCGAGACGAAGCCG
>JBGOUW010000651.1:0-2661 GCA_041477755.1 Binatia bacterium | reverse complement strand
GGCATGCTGTTCGGGCTGCAGAGTTCGCTGCATCCGTTCATCACGCATCCGACCTATCGCAGCAAGTTGGCGCGGCTGCCGCTCGGCGAGCGCGTCGCGCAGATGCGTGACCCGCAAGTCCGCGCGCGGCTGCTCTCCGAGGAGCCAGCGACCGACAACGCGATCGCCCGCGTGCTCATGAGCAACTGGACCCACATCTATCCGTTGGGCGATCCGCCCGACTATGAGCCGGCGCCGGAGATCAGCGTCGCCGCTGCCGCAGCGCGAGAAGGACGCCGACCCGAGGAGGTCGTGTACGACTGGATGCTCGAACGCGATGGCCGCCAGCTCCTGTTCGCCCCGCTGGCGAACTACGTCGATGGCAACTTCGATGCCCTCCGAGAGATGATGCTGCACCCGCGCACTGTGCTCGGTCTGTCCGACGGCGGGGCGCACTGCGGTCTGATCTGCGATGCCAGCATGCCGACGTATCTGCTGACGCACTGGGTACGCGATCGCAAACGCGGTGCACGCATTCCGCTCGAACAAGCCGTGCGGCTCCAGACCGGCAACACCGCCGCCGTCTACGGCCTCCCCGACCGCGGCACCCTCGAAGTTGGGAAAAAGGGTGACGTCAACGTGATCGACCTCGACGCGCTGCGCCTGCACGCCCCCGAGATGGTTTTCGACTTGCCGGCTGGTGGCCGTCGCTTGGTGCAACACGTCGACGGCTACCGCGCCACCGTCGTATCGGGCGAAGCCACGTTCGAGAATGGCGAGCCGACCGGCGCGCGCCCGGGGACGTTGGTGCGCGGCTTGCCGCAGAACGTGAGAGTCTGACTTGTTTGCGTCGCCTCGATGCTGCGCCGCGCCCGTGTGATGACGGAAGCGGCCGCGCGCGCGGCCGCTTCTCCTTCCACTGATCCGCGACTGCCCTGCCCGCTGATTGCCGTCTGAACACTCACTTTGCCTGTAAGACTTACAACGGCTGTTGTAAGGACCTCCACGCCCCAACTCTCCATCTCGACCCTAGCGTCCGCACATCGCGGCGCCGGCGCGCGCGCACATCCGGCACGAGGATTGCCCTAGCCACTCGGCCTGGACTCAAGTCAGTGCCGACCGGTGATGAGTTACGCTCCAGCATCGATTGCCCACGCCGCCGACCCCCGTGATCGCTCCTGCGCCCGTGAATTCTCCGCCACAGCCAGCGCCCACAGCGCGCACACGGCGCGCGCCCCGCCCGTCAAGCCCTCAGCGAGAGGTTTGTGAAAGCCCGCACTGAGGCATGACCAACAAGCAGGAGGAAACGACAATGAGGAAGCTTGCTTTGACCATCATCATTGGCGCCGGCACGTTCGTGCTCGGTGCATCTCCGGTCCGAGCCCAAGGGAGCCTCGATCATCTGCTCTGCTACCGAACGCATGATCCGCTCCAGCTCAAAACGGCGGTCGACATGATCGCCGAGCTGCAGCCCGAGTTCAGTCAAAAGCGGTGCACGCTGATTAAACCGGTCGAGTTCTGCGTCCCGGCTTCAAAGGAGAACGTTCAGCCGCCGGCAGCAAATCCGAGCATCGTCGGCCAACCGCTGCAAAACGACTACGTCTGTTACCTCGCTCAGTGTCAGGATCAAGCTTCGCCGCCGGACAAGCTCGTCGCGGATCAGTTTGGCGAACGCGCCGAGACCAATTTCCGACCCATCAGGATTTGTGTTCCGGCACGCAAGCGCCCGCTGACGTGCGGGCTCACGGGGGATGGGATGTGCGGGGGCGCTTGTCCGCGCCCGGGAGATCAATGTCGAGCTGATCGATCCAGCGGCCAATGCGCGTGCAAGCCAACGCGCTGCCATGGCGACGCTGATGAACACGGAGCATGCGGCGGCGCTTGCCGCGATCCAAACGACCGCTGCCTGCCTAACGCGGACAATGAGTGCACGTGTCAGCCGCCTCCACCACCACCCTGCGGCTTGAACCCAGCCGCGGGCATCTGCGGAGGCTCATGCGCCAACCCGACCGATCAATGCGCCAAGGACGCCACCGGCAACTGCTCGTGCCAACCGCCGCCAGCGACACCGACGCCGACGCCGGCAACGACGCCGTGCACATGCGGCTCAACGTGTGTCGGCGCCAATGGTGCGATCGGTCAGTGCCAGCCAGCTGCAGGCTCGACGCAGTGCGAATGCGTGGCACCTCAGCCGTGCGGGCTCGACCCCGCCAGCAACACCTGCGGCGGCGGCTGTTCCGCTGCCAACCAAGTTTGTATGGCATGCACCGGCGCCGCTTGTCCGGCACCGTGTATGTGCAGGTAGACTTGTCCCACCCGTAGGCGGTCTGTCGTCGGCCGATCATGCCGGCGCAGACCGCCCATCCTGCAAATGAAGCGGAGCCCGAACCCTACCCGCGGCGGACAATGCCGCCCTCCCCAGTTCTTCTCGTTGGCGTCGTGCGGATAGACCTCGCTACCTTGACTCGCCGCGACAGCCCCACCACAATCCGCACGCCTCAACATCCGGCGAGAGGAGATGTTCCAGATGCCCCACGATCCGATCACCGCGAAGACCACGAAGATCGCCGAGCACCGCGAGCCGATGTTCCATCACCCGGCACACGCGGAAGTGGCGCAGCGAAAGATCGCCGAGTACACGACGCGTACCGGACGCAAGCCAAACGTGCTGGTCGTGCTCAT
>JBGOUW010000512.1:0-3619 GCA_041477755.1 Binatia bacterium | reverse complement strand
TCGCACCGGCTGCAACCCGCAGTGGAACGAAACCGACTTTACGATCTGGCTGACCCGGCAACAGCCCACGCACTGGAAGGTGTCGAGCGGCCGGCCGATCGATCCGTCGGATGACTTTGACAACAACGCCGATGGAGCGGGACTCGATCCGGGCGCGATTCCGCCGGTGAGCGACGGCTTCACGGGTGAACTGAAGTGCGTCCAGGTCAACGCCGATGGCGGGCCGGTGGGTGCCAACTCGCTGATCGGGCAGGCGACCCTCAAGAGCAAGGACAGCTCGGATGTCAGCAAGTACAACGCGATCGGCATTCTGGGCAGCAACTTAGTGGGGGCCACCGGCAACACGCTGCTGCTCAACAAGCCGCGCGACGGCAGCCGCGACGGCGAGTACAACGCGTGCCCGGCGGTGTTGCAGCTCAATCACTTCACCGAAGATACGGACGACTTGGTCAATGACGGCGACGATGTCGATACCGAGTTAACGCTGGTGCCGTGTTCGGAGAACTTCGAGACCCAGCAGGGCAGCAAGGTGACGGTGCAGTTCGCGATCTACAACGAGTTCGAAGAGAAGTTTTCCGCCAGCACCACGGTCAACTGCTGGAAGAATACGCGGCTGCGCGATATCGACAGCCCGAATAACTCTAGCAACTCCGTGTTCTCGTCGGAGGTGCTGGGTACGACGGTGGCGCACACGCGGATCACGCCCGCCGATCCCACCGACGGCACCTTCAATGGCGCAGTGGTGGGGGTTGCTGAGACGACCCGTGATGACGAGGCGCGCGCCGCGGTGAACATTCACACCGAGGGCGACCGGTTCACGGGAACCGATGGTGGGGCCTTCGACCAGATCGTGCTGCCGGAGCAGTTCTAGATTCGCGAAGGGTTGAAAGGAGGAGGGCAATGCGTACGGTGAAGCGGAATCCTTTTCTCGCGGGGGTGGTCACCATCTTCGTAGGGGTGCTGCTGGTGGTGGGGGGCGCGGCGGCGCAAGACGCGGTCGTCGGTTCCGACAAGGCGGCCGCGCTGCTGGTGTTTCCCAAACTAGTCGCGGATACGAGCCAAAGTATCGATACCGAGATCCAGATCAGCAATGCGTCGCCGCATCAGATTGCGGCGCGCTGCTTCTTGGTCAACGCCAACTCGCACTGCTCGAACGCAGGGGCGCCCGCTGGTGGTAGGACGGTCCCGCTGGTCTGCGATGCCAATGGCATTCGCGGTGACTTCGACTGTGAAGGCGACGATCCGGGTGGCCGCTGCATCCCGGGGTGGACCGAGACCGACTTCCGTTTCCACCTCACCGCCCATCAGCCGATCGTCTGGCTGCTCAGTGAGGGCCTGTCCAATTTTCCGTTGGACGGCTTGGAGAAGGTCGGCCCCATCGACAACGACCCCAATCTGCCGGCGAACCTGCGCGGGCAAGCGGCGTTCAACTTCAACAGCCGGATTCCGCCCGCGCCCGAAGATCCGTTCAAGGGCGAGTTGAAGTGCGTGCAGGTCGACCTGGTGAGCGAGCAGCCGTCCCAGGGCACCGACTCGGACAACAATTTTCATGGCGACCTCGAGGGCCAGGCGACGATTGACACGAAGGGCGATGTCGACGCCGAATCGTACAACGCGATCGGTATTCAGGCGGTACAGGATTCGAATGATGGCAATGACACCCTCTGTCTCGGTGCCGGCAGCAACGCGGCCTGTCCGGGCCCAGAGTATGCGGCATGCCCGGGTGTGTTGATTCTCAACCACTTCTTCGACGATGCCGATGAGCCGGTGCGCAACGACAACGTGCGCACGACGCTGACGTTGGTGCCCTGCTCGGAGAACTTCGGGCTGCAGAATACCGGGTCGGCTTCGACGACCGTGCAGTTCCTGGTCTACAACGAATTCGAGCAGCGCTTCTCGACGAGCAAGAAGGTGACGTGCTACCTGAGCATCCCGCTGTCGGACATTGACTCGCAAGAGGGTTCAACCGGCGACGATCGCTCGATCTTCAACGTGGCGGTGGCCGGCACGCTGACGGGGCAGACCCGCATCCGCGCGGTCGACGGGACCGACCGCACCCGCGGCGATGGGCTGTTGGCCATCGCCGAAGAGAAGCATGACGGCGACCATTCGGCGGCGTTCAACGTCGATTACCAGGGCAGCCGTGCGCGGCAAGATGTCGTGCAACTCTCGGGCATCGAGTGCACGCCTGAGAATCCTTGCCCAGCGCCGTAGGCGTTTCCAGTCTTCGTAAACGAAGAGCCGGACGAGCACTCGTCCGGCTCTTCTTGTCCGCTTGTCCGCGGCGCGACTTGGTGGCGCCGGTTGGTGGCCTGCGAGTGCCTCGAAAGCACTGTCGCCGAGGCGGGTTTCACGCCTGTCACGCCAGATTGCAGCCCGAATCGCAGTGCCAAGCCCAATATATGCCTTGACAATCTGGAGGGTTTTTGAGTATGTACCGGTGCGCTTTCGCCGGGCTCTAGGGGAGCGCGTCGGTGAAGCAGTAACTGAGCGCGAGGAGTGTGGGATGAGTCTCGGTCGACTTGAAAGGAGGAGGGCAATGCGTATGGTGAAGTGGACTGCGTTTCTCTTGAGCCTGTGCGGGTTCGGGATGGCGCTGGGCGTCATGGCGACGAGCGCTCGCGCGGACGTCGTGACGGAGCAAGGGGCGTCGATCCTGATCTTCCCGAAGGTGCTCAACACGGTTGCCAACGGTGAGGATCACCCAGCTATCGACACCATCATTCAGATCACCAACCGGTCACAGCAGATGGTGCACGTCCACTGCTTTTACGTCGATGCGCAGCTCCCCTCGTTCTGCGAGCAAGAAGATCCTCGCATCGGCTGCAATCCGCAATGGAATGAAACCGACTTCACGATCTGGCTGACGCGGCAACAGCCGACGCACTGGAAGGTGTCGAGCGGGCGGCCGATCGATCCATCGGATGACTTCGACAACGATGCCGACGGAGCGGGGCTCGATCCGGGCGCGATTCCGCCGGTGAGCGAGGGCTTCACGGGTGAGCTGAAGTGCGTCCAGGTCAATGCCGATGGCGGTCCGGTCGGCGCCAACGCGCTGATCGGGCAAGCGACCTTGAAGAACAAGGACAGCTCGGATGTCAGCAAGTACAACGCGATCGGCATTCTGGGCAGCAACTTAGTGGGGGCCACCGGCAATACGCTGCTGCTCAACAAACCGCGCGACGGCAGCCGTGACGGCGAGTACAACGCCTGCCCGGCGGTGTTGCAGCTCAATCACTTCACCGAAGATACGGACGACTTGGTTAATGACAGCGACGATGTCGATACCGAGTTGACGCTGGTGCCGTGCTCGGAGAACTTTGAGACCCAGCAGGGCAGCAAGGTCACGGTGCAGTTCGCGATCTACAACGAGTTCGAAGAGAAGTTTTCGACCAGCACCACGGTTAACTGCTGGAAGAATACGCGGCTGCGCGACATCGACAGCCCAACCAACGGCCACGAGGCCTCCGTGTTCTCGGCGGAGGTGTTGGGGACGACGGTGGCGCACACGCGCATCACGCCGGCCGATCCCACCGACGGCACCTTCAACGGCGCGGTGGTCGGGGTTGCGGAGACGAGCCGCGGAAACGACGTTGCGCGCGCCGCGGTGAACATTCAC
>JBGOUW010000108.1:0-11538 GCA_041477755.1 Binatia bacterium | reverse complement strand
GATCGCCGCACCGTCGTCGGTGAGAAATTGCACCCGCACATCGAGCCGGCCCCAGCCGTCGGGGCCGATCAGTAGCCAATCGCCGCCACCGCTGAGCACGTTGGCTTGCAGCCGGGCGCCGACGGCGCGCCCGCCCGTGACTTCGTAGAAGACGCGTGTGCCGTACGGTCCGGCGCCGATTGTCAGCGGCGCCTTCAGTGTAGCGTGGTAGGTGAACTCGTACTCGAGCGTCATCGCGTCGTCCTCCTTTGTGACTGCGGGTCGCAGCACGAATGCGGCGATAGACTCTGCAATCGTCAATACAGCCCACTTCGAGGAAATTGACCAGAGGTTACGAAAAGAATTTTGCGGGGCTTGCGCCGTTCGCGCGCGCCGGTTCCGCAACCGCGGCTATGCGGTGAAGATCCCGGGACCACCGGGCTTGAAGCGCTCGATCAGAAAGCGTTCTTGCGGTTTCTCCGAGGCGGTCTTCGGAATCTCGTTCACGACCTGCAAGTACGCGGGCACAAAGTTCGGCTCGAGACCCTTGCGGCAAGCTTCGAAGATCGTAACTGGGACGAACGCGACGCCCGGCTCGACCACGATTGCGGCGACCACGTCCTTCTCGCCCGGCGCGCCCGACGCCGCCGGCACGCCGTAGACGAAGACGTCGGCCACCGCCGGGTGTTCGGCGATGACCTTCTCCACGAACCCGGTGTTGATGAAATCACCGTTGTGGCGAATGCTGCCACCCTTGCGGTAATCGAAGAAAAGCCAACCGTCGGCGTCGCGGTGTCCCATGTCGCCACTGCGCAACCAGCCGCGCACGGTTTTTTCCTGCGACGCTTTCTCGTTCGCGTAGTACTCGACGCTGGCGGCTTCGCCGCTCGCCGGACGCGAGACGATCTCCCCGATCACGCCGGGGGGGCATTCCTTGTCGTCTTCATCGACGATCTTCATGTCGAGGCCGGGCACGGGCTTGCCAAAACTGCCGATCGGGCCATCGCCGATCGGCTTGAACGCGAGGCCGCCTTCAACCGCGCCGTACCACTCGAACACGTGCACGCCGAAGCGGCGCTCGAACGGCCGCCAAATCGCCGCCGGCATCCCGGCATCGATCACCATGCGCACGGGATTGTCCGCGTCGTTGGCGCGCGGTGGCTCGCTGTAGATCGCTGTCGCCATGCCACCGAGCATCGAGAAGGTGGTGCAGCCGTAGTGACGACAGATGTCCCAGAGGCGCGATTTCGTGAAGCGCCGGCTGAATACCGCGCGCAATCCCATGTTGAGCGACGGTCCGAGCGTGACCGCCTGCGCATTACCGTGCGTGAGCGAAAGACCGGTGTAAGGGCGATCATCAGGCCGGTAACCGAGCAACACCCCGAGCATGCCGAACATGCCGAAGCGTGAGTTGGGAAAGACCACGCCCTTGGGGTCACCAGTGGTACCGGAGGTGTAGATGATCTGCAGCGCATCATTCGGACTCGTAAGTCGGACATCGACCGTTACGGCCGGCATGGCGAGCGCGGCGTTGAGTGACTCGGCATCAGCGAGCCCCACCGGCTCGGGAGTCTCGCGGGTTTCGAGCGCGAGGATCCACGTGAGATCCGGCAGCGCCGTTCGCACCGCCTCAACCTGGTCGAGACAATAGTCGGCGCACACGACGCCGCGGCAACCGGACTGCCGCAGCATGTAGGCGAGCTTCTCACCGCGCGTGCGGGGATCGATCGGCACAAACACGCACGCACTGATCGATGCGCCGATCATGGTCTCGACGAACTCCGGATGATTGCGCATCATCAAGCCGAAGCGCTGACCGGGGCTCATGCCGCGCGCCAGCAGCGCGGCGGCGATGCGATGGCCGTTGGTGTGCAGATCGGCATAGGTTCGCACTTCGTCGGGCAGTTCGCCGTTCCCCAGACTCCAGCGTTCGAACGTGAGCACGTCGAGATCCGGCCGCCGCTCTGCGCGGCTCGCAATCAAATCGGCCAGGATCAACTCGTTGCGTTCGCGCATGAGACCGCTTCCCTCAGCGCATCAGGATGGTCACGCACATCGCCGCGGCATCAGTCCCGATGGCGCCGCCGCCGTTGTGCGCAAGTGCGACGTGGGCGTGCTCGACTTGGCGCTGGCCGGAGCGGCCCTGCAGTTGTTCGGTCAGCTCGACAATCTGCGCAATGCCGGTGGCGCCGACCGGATGGCCTTTGCGCAGCAATCCGCCCGACGTATTGACCGGGATGTGGCCGCCCAACTTGGTGGCGCCGGA
Source organism: Binatia bacterium (assembly GCA_041477755.1). Taxonomy (GTDB): domain Bacteria; phylum Desulfobacterota; class Binatia; order HRBIN30; family JACQVA1; genus JACOST01. Next base: position 9,293 of record JBGOUW010000108.1, on the reverse strand, counting down.
ATCGATGAGCTTGCCGCCCTCGCCCTTCGCACACAGGCCGAGCGATTCATACGCCATCAGTTCCGCCGGCGCCGAGGCGTCGTGGCACTCGATCACGCTGAGGTCGTTCGGTCCGACGCCGGCTTCGGCGTACGCTTCTTGGGCGCATACCTCGACTGTGCCCGGCTCGTCGCCGCCGTGATCCCATCCGGAATGCAACACGCTCGACACCACGCGCACGGGACTCTTGATGCCGAGCACCCGCGCCTTGCGTTCGCTGATCACCACCACGGCCGCGGCGCCGTCGCCAATCGGCGAGCACATCGGGCGCGTGAGCGGCTCGGCGATCATTGGCGCTGCCAGCACGTCGGCAACGCTCATCACCTCGCGGAACTGCGCGCGCGGGTTCATGCTGCCGTGCAACGAGTTCTTGGCGGCGATGGCGGCGAACTGCTCCACGGTGGTTCCGTAGTGATGCATGTGGGCGCGCGCCGCCGCCGCGTAGATGTCCATGAACATCGACCGCTTCTCGCCCGCGCCGGCGCCCGCCGACTCGGCGCCCTGCGCCTTCGCCCCCGCGCGCAGCGCTTCCAGCAACTCGGCCATGATCTCGACATCGACCGCACCACTGAAGGCCGCGAAGCTCTTGCGCTTGTCGGGGTGGTAGAGCTTCTCGACCCCGAGCGCGAGCACGACATCGTAGAAGCCCGCGGTAACCATCGCGCATGCTTGGTTGAGCGCGGTCGACGCACTGGCGCACGCGTTCTCGACGTTCACCACCGGGATGCGACCGATCCCGATGCTGCGCAGAATCACCTGGCCGCGGATGCACTCCTGGCCGGTCACCAGTCCCGCCGCAGCGTTGCCGACGAACGCGGCTTCGAGGTCACGCGCCTCGATCCCCGCGTCGGCAATCGCCGCATGCACCGCTTGCGCGCCGAGCGCCTTGAGGCCGGTCTCCATGTGCTTGCCGAACTGGGTCATCCCGACCCCGGCGATCACCGCATTGAAGCGCATGACAACATTCCTTTCCCTCACACGGTCCGCAAGGACCCTCGAACCCTCTCGTCCATGGGCCGAGCCTCAGAGCAACCCATGTCCTTTAATCCCGAGCGCATGCTTCAAGTAGTTGAGCTCCTCTTCACGCCACGGTTGCGGCGCCGGGTCCTGGATCATGCCGTCCTCTTTCAATTCTTCGAGCACCTTCTCATTGCGCGGGAACGGCTTGCCGTAGCGATTCAGGTGGAAGAGTTTGTCAAACGGTAGACGTGGACGCTGGCCGCCGGCGTCGGGACTCTCGGCCGGATAGCCGACGGTCTGCAGCAGCAACACGCGGCAGGTGTCCGGCAAACCGAGGTTGCTGCGAATCTGATCGAGATTGGGCGACCCGAGGCAGCAGGTGCCGAGCCCTTGTTCGAAGGCCATCAACGTCGCTTGGGCGATGCCTTGGCCGCAATCGACCTCGCCCAAGCCGGGCTGCTTGAGTCCCTCGCGAATCGAATCGAAGATGGGGATGAGCTGCGTTTCCAGCGCTTCCTTCTTGCCATCACCGAAGCCCAGCGCACCCGCGGCGAGCAACTCGCGCAAGCGGTTCGATTGATCATCAACCGCCGCGGTGTCGATGTACCAGACGATGACCACCGGGGCGAGGCGGATCTGGAAACCCGCGATCGGTGCGACCAGTGAGTCGACCACGTCCTTCGGCGCGCTATCGCGGAACACCACGACTGCACGCAGGCTGCCGACGTTGCCCCAGTGCGACGCCAACCGCGCGGCTTCGAGCATGCGCTGAATTTTCTCCGGCTCGACCGGTTTGTACGGCAGGAGAAATCGAATCGAGCGCCGCCGGCCGATGACTTCTCTGAGTTCCATGACGCTCCTCCGGTTCTGCGGGTTAGAGTTTCGCCGCACCCACCAAGCTGAGCACGTCGTTGCAGCCATCTTCGATCATCGACGCGCGCGCGTCGCGCAGCATCTTTTCGATCGGGTACTCGCGGGTGAGGCCGTTGCCACCGAAGACCTGCAGCGCCGCGCTCGCGACTTCGAAGGCGGTGTTGGTGCAGAACACTTTCGATGCGATCGAGTACTGCACCAGCGGCGGGTTGGTGCTGTTGTAGAGCATCACGCGCCAGGCCAGCGAGCGGGCGGCTTCCACGTGCATGAACATCTTAAACAGGCGCGCCTTGACGCTCTGGTGCTCGAAGATCGGCACGCCGCCCTGCACACGCTCCTTGGCGTACGCCAGCGCGAGTTCGAGCGCGGCACGGCCGAGGCCGACGAAGATCGCGCCCATCGAGGCATTCGCCATCGTCAGCACGCCCTCGACGACCATCGCGTAGGCGTCGGGGCCGACGATCATGTAGTCAGCCGGTATGTGTACGTTGTCGAAGAAGATCTCGCCCTGGTTGAGCGCGCGCTGACCGAGTTTGTCGAGCGGTTTCCCGCGCGAGACTCCGGGCAGGTCGAGCGGAACTAGACACACGCCACCACCCTTGAAACCCTGGCTCGGGTCCACGGTGCAGAACAGGGTCGCCACCGTCGCGATGGTGCCGTCGGAGACCCACGCTGACTTCTGCCCATTGATGACGAACTCGTCGCCGTCGCGCAGCGCAACACAATTGGCTTTGAGTTTGGGATCGCCGAAATGGCGCTCGGTCACCGTGAGTGAGTCGCTGCCGTGATCGGGCTCGGTGACCGCCCAGCAACCGATGTCCCGGTTCTCCGCGGTGCCGAAGCGTTCCATGAGCGCCGGGCGCGCCGACATCTGCGCAAACATCTTGTGAAAGCCGGAAACACCGAGACTGATGGCGAGACCCGCGTCGCCCCAGCCGAGCTCCTCACAGACGAGGAAGCGCAAACGCGAGCGCTCGAGCGGTGTCAGCTCGGGGCCGGCGTAGTCGAGCACATCGAGATCGAGCTCCCGGTGCTGCCTAAAGACATCCCATAGCACTGAGCCCGGAGCGATCACGTCCGCCGGATCCGGCAGACGATCCAGCGCCATGCCCGCGGGGCGCATCACCTTCTCAGCGAACCGGTGCGCGCTGTCACGGATCTCCCGTTCCTGGTCGGTGAGGGCCACTTCAATATCGGCCAAGGGCATCGCGCGACCTCCTGCTGATCGCAGTCCTACCGACCGGTAGGACGGGCGGTATGACCTAGATCAGCTTTCGGGTTGACAGGCGCCGGCCAAGCGAGGCGACCCGTGTCGCCTGAGTGCATGATCGCTCGTGGCCGGCACTTCAGGTTTCCGCTTCGTCGTAGTTGGCGACGCGTGAGAGCTTGTCGGCGTCGGCGATCACGATGTCGCGGCGCTCGATTGCGATGATGTGCTTCTTCTTGAGCTTCGCCAACAATCGGATGGCGGTTTCGGTGGAGACCCCAACCATCTCGGCGAGCTCGCGGCGGGTGTAGCGGAGCTGGAGGCGTTTGCCGGACTCCAAGTCGCCGGTCGCGCGCGCGAGTTGCACCAGCAAACCCGCCAAGCGGCTTTCCGCGCCTTTGAGCGCGAGGTCTCGCACCTTGCGCCGGGCAAGGGCCAACTCTGCGCTGAGCGCGGCGATCAGGCGCACGCCCGTCATCGGCTGCTTCTGGAGAAAAGCGACCAAGCGATCACGCTGGAGAAAGCACAGCTGCGACTCGGTGATCGCCTCCGCCGACACCGACAAGCGCTGATCGCCATTGAGCGGCAGCTCCCCCAACACCGCGCCGGGGCCGGCGACCTCGAGGATGTGATCACGGCCGAAGCGATCGGAGTGATACAGCTTCACCAACCCGTGGCAGACCAAGTAGAGACCGGCGGTCGGGCTGCCCTCGGTGAACAGCACCTGCCGCGGCTTGTAAATCGCCGTGATGCCGGCCGCGCGAAATTCATCGAGCGCCTCCGGCGACAGATCACAGATCCCACCTTGGTGACGGACCGGGCACGCTTCGCATTGAATCTTGCGCATAGAGCACCTCCCCGTTGTCTCCCAACCATCAACGCACATCGCGTTCCGTGCCGGTGGGGCGCAGAGAAGGCTGACTTTTGACGTCTCGGCCGCTGCCACTACATCAGAAATGGGAAGCCGCAATCCGGACACTGCGAATACGGCGCGCCGATCCTCATCCGGTGGCGAACCGGGCGGGAGCCAGCAGCGCTGCGTCGTAGCGCGCGGTGCGACCGTCGAGCAGAAGGTCGGCGGCGATCCGGCCGACGGCGGGACTGGTTTCGATGCCGCAACCGCCCTGCCCCGCAAGCCAGAAGAATCCCTTCACCAGCGGATCCTCGCCGACCACGAGCACGCGATCGGGTGCGAAGGTGCGGAGACCCGCCCAGGTGCGCCGCAGTGTCTTCGGCGCCAGCCTAGGCGCCAGCTTCGCCAGGCGCGCGACGGCTTCGGCCACGACCAACTCATCAGGCGTGGCATCGCACGGTTCCATCGGGTCCTCGTCCATCGGGCTCGCCAACAAGCCGCCCGATTCGGGCGAGAAGTAGAGATGGTACGACTCGTTGGCCACCAGCGGCCAGCCGCGCACGTCGAGATCCGCGGGGGCAGCGAAGGTGATGATGGTGCGGCGCTGCGGGGTGAGCGCAATCGGCGTCACGCCGGCGAGCGCACCGATCTGCGCCGCCCACGCACCGGCGGCGTCGACGATCCACCTCGCCTGCAATTCGCCATCGTTGGTCACTACCGATCGCGCTCGCCCACTTTCGACACGGATGCCGCGCACCTCCACGCCGCAGCGACGTTGGGCGCCGCGCTGTCCGGCGTGGCGAAGATAGCTCCATAGTAATTCATGAACGTCGAGATGTCCGTCTTCGGGCAGGAACACGCCACCATCGAAGTAGTCGGGCGCCAGCACCGGGATACGGGCGAGCACCGCAGACGCCGACAACGTTTCCACTACCGTGCCGCGACCACGCAGCAGCGGTATGGTCTGCTGCACCGCGCTCCACGCTGGTTCTTGGAACGTCACCAGGATTCCGGCCGGGCGCAGCAACGGATGCTCGGAGAAACCCGCTGGCGGATTGCGGAAGAACGCCGCGCCCAGCGCTTTGAGCTCTTGCAACGCGGGAATTGGATCCCACTCGACGAGCGAAGCCGCGCTGCGGCCGGTGGTGTGATAGCCCGGCTGCGCTTCGCGCTCGATGAGGAGGATATCGCTCATCCCTTTTTCAGTCAGAAAGTACGCCAGCGACGCCCCGGCAATGCCGCCGCCAATGATGATGACTTCGAAACGATCCCGGCTCTGCACGATCGACCTCGATGACCATTGGACACTGGCGAGCAACCCGCGGTCAAGCCTTGCGCCGAGCCGTGCGCCAAGACTGACTTGACGCGCAGCCCCGTCAGAGCGTACACGGGGCTCCCTTCAGGAGCGCCACTCGTGTCGGACCCCTTCAGCGAAGTTGCCAGCATCGACTACCCGATCATCGACGCCGACGCGCATGTGTACGAGCCTCCGGGGGTGTGGCAGGAACGCGTCCCGGCGCGGCTGCGTGCGCTGGCACCCAAAGTGGTGCGCGGCGACGACGGCGACGTGTGGCTGTTCAACGACGGCGAGCGCGTGCGGCCGATCGGTCTGATGGCGGCGGCGGGCGCGAGCTATCTCAATTTCCGACCGTCGGGCCTGACGTACGAAACCATTCGCCCCGGCCACTTCGAGGTAACCGCTCGGCTCGCTGATATGGACGCCGACGGCATCTCCGCGCAATTGCTCTATCCGAGTGTCTGCGAAGAGGGCCCGCGCATGTTCGGCGATGACCGCGCGCTGCAGCTCGCCTGCGTGCGAGCCTACAACGAATGGATCCTCGAATTCTGCAGCACCGCGTCCCATCGCCTCTTCGGCCACGCGATCATGCCGTCAACCGGAGTCGCCGACGCGGTCGCGGAGTTCGACTGGGCGCTGCAGCGCGGCTTCTCGGGCGTGCTGATCGGGGCCTTTCCCAACGGCTCGGTCGAACCAACCACCGACGACGATCCGTTCTGGGCGCGGGCGCAAGCGGCCGGGGTTCCGGTCGCGCTGCACATCGGCAGCTTCCACGCCGACGGGCCGGTCCAGCGCCGCCGCTTCGAACCGACCGCGGTGTTGCCGCGCGCCTGCATCAGCAAATCGGGCGCGAACACAGTGCCGCTGGTGGCGCGCATGATCTTCACCGGATTGTTCGAACGCTTCCCGCGTCTGCGTGCGCTGCTGGTCGAGGCGAACATCGGCTGGATTCCTGCGATGCTCGAACAGGCCGACGACATGTTCTTACGCTATCGCTGGTTCACCGACACCGCGCAGAGTCTGCCGACAATGCCGAGCCGCGTCTTTCACCGGAACTTCTGGGCGACGTTCATGATCGACACCGTCGGGATGGAACTGCGCCACCGCCTCAACCTCGACCACCTCATGTGGTCGACCGACTATCCGCACACCGGCACCGATTGGCCGAACAGTCGCACGACCATCGCGCGCGTGTTCCGCGGCGTGGCGCGCGATGACGTAAAGAAGATGTTGCACACCAACTGCAAGCGCCTCTACGGCCTGCACCAGATTCCGGATTGCCTCGCACCGGCATGATGCTGCAGGGCAAGACCGCGGTGGTGACCGGCGCCGGCTCGGGGATCGGCCGTGCGATTGCGCTCCGCTTCGCGCGCGAAGGCGCCCGCGTGGTGGTGGCCGGTCAGCGCCGGCCGCGTCTGGAGGAAACGGTTCAGCTCATCGAGGCAAACGGGAACACTGCGCGCGCCGTGCTTTGCGACGTGGCCGACACGGCGCAGGTTCAGCAACTCATGCACGAGGCTGTCGCGGCCTTCGGGCACATCGACATCTTGGTCAACAACGCAGCGAAGAACCGACCCGATGAGCCGGTGTCCGAACGCATCGCCGAGTTACCCGAAGCGTGGTGGGCGGCGACGCTCGGGGTCAATCTCACCGGGGCTTTCCTGTGCTGCAAGTACGCGCTGCTGCAGATGGCAGCAAGCGGCGGGGGCTGCATCATCAACATCGCCTCGACTTCGGGAGTGGCCGGCAACTGGAATCAGGGCGCGTATGTGGCATCGAAGCACGGCCTGGTCGGCCTCACCCGATCAATCGCGCTCGACTACGCCGCGCAGAAGATCCGCGCCAACGCGATCTGTCCGGGCTTCATCGAAACCGATCGGTCGCTCAAGTTCTCCGCGCTCTATCGTGGCGACGATTGGCAGACCAAAAAACTGGGTGACATTCCGCTCGGCCGCTTCGGACAACCGGAAGAAGTAGCGAGTCTCGCCGCCTTCCTCGCGTCCGACGAGGCGGCGTACATCACCGGCGCGGTGATCCCCATCGACGGCGGCACCGCCGCGCGCCGCGGCTAGCGTCGGTTGCGCGAGCGGACAACGTAGTCGGGGACATTGCTGTTGCTGCGGTAGACGAAACGGCTCACCACAGTGCCGTCCGCGTCGCAGTTACGCGGCGTACCACAGCACCGCGAAGAAGTGACAGCTGGTGCCCGTGAGGACGAACAAGTGCCACACGAGGTGGCTGTAGCGCACCCGTTCGGCGGCAAAGAATGCGATGCCAGCGGTGTACGCAAAACCACCGGCGGCGAGCCAGAGCAGACCCGACGGCAACACCTGGAGCAACACGGGCCGCGCCGCAATCACACACAGCCACCCCATGCCAACGTAGAGACCCGTGGAGAGCCATGGGTGCCGCGCGCCGCCGATCACCTTCAGCCCGATCCCGATAATGGCCATGCTCCACACCAGACCGAAGAGCGTCCAGCCCCACGCACCGCGCAGCACTCCGAGCGCAAATGGCGTGTACGTTCCCGCGATCAGCAAGAAAATCGAACCGTGATCGAGCACGCGAAAGACTTGCTTGGCCTTGCCGTGCGGCAGCGCGTGATAGACCGTCGAGGCCAGGTAGAGGAGCACCATCGTCACCGCGAAGACGCTCGCGCCGACGATGTTCGCCGCGTCGCCACTGCGGACAGACGACACGACGAGAAAAGGCGCCGCGACCAGTCCCGCCACGGCACCAACGCCGTGACTGATGCTGTTCGCAATCTCCTCGCCGAGCGATTGCACACGCTTATGTGCTGGCAGCGTTTCCTTCACGCGTCTTCATCCTCCTCGCTCACCTTCAGACTCACCCAAGGCGCCAGCCCTAGAGTCTCTGGCACTGATATCACACTATCTCCATCTGCGCTTTGCGTGACTTGTTGCTTGATTTCAAAATGACCCACTACCCTGCGTCTTCACGCCTCTGCGTCGATTTCCGGCCTACCCCTCCGCACGCGCGGCTTCGCCGTGCCCTTCCCCAACTCGTGCGCGAGCCGGGTGCGATGTGGTAAGCCGGTAGCACCATGCCCAAAGCGGAGCGCGCCCCCAGTGCGCGGGTGGAAACATTCGCAGCCGCGTTGCGGAGGACTCGATGCTAAGCGTGACCCACGACGGACAGCATTGGAGCAACGCCGAGCACGATCGTGTGGAGCTGCTGCCGTACGACCCCAGCTGGCCAGCGCTGTTCGATGCGGAAGCCGCGGCACTACGGGCGCAGCTCGCGGAATTCGCGCCGCTCGCGCTCGAACACGTCGGCAGCACCGCGATTCCCGGTCTCGCCGCCAAGCCGATCATCGACATCGTGCTGATCCTGCCGGACACCGCCATGTGGCCCACGCTCATCGAGCCGATCCAAGCGCTCGGCTATGTGTACTGGGCCGACAATCCGCGCCAGGATCGGCTGTTCTTCGTCAAGGGCATGCCGCCGTTCGGCACCCGCCGCACTCATCACGTTCACGTGCGGCTGCCCGACGACGCGCAGGCCATGCTGCGCTTCCGCGACCATCTGCGTGCGCACGCCGACATCGCCGCGCGCTACGCCGCACTCAAGTATGAACTGGCCGCGCAGAATCCCACCAACCGCGATGCCTACACGGAAGCGAAGGCCGATTTCGTCAGTGCGGTGCTGCGCCAGGCGGCGCCGCTGCGCTGAATCACAGAACAGAAATAGATCGGCAATGATCTTGTCTGCGCTACGACTGTCGATGGTTGGACTCGCGCTGATGCCGTCATACGTCGCGGCAGCTTTCCAAAACAACTGAGCGGTCCTCCCACTCGTCATTCCGGCGCAAGCCGGAATCCAGGATCGAGCCCCACGCCTCAGCCTGGATACCGGCTTTCGCCGGTATGACGGACCCACTGTCGGGATTTTTGTGAAAAGCCCATCGCGACAAGCCGACGCCGGCGCCAACCACGCCGAAGTGTCGGTCACCACTCATCATCTTGACGGGTGCGCGCCAATCGGCGACAACCCTCGACCGATGGCTTCGCTCCCACTCCCGAAGATGATGCTCGGGTTTGTCG
>JBGOUW010000534.1:0-3432 GCA_041477755.1 Binatia bacterium | reverse complement strand
CGCTGACCCCAAGCAACACGCCAACGCAAACCGGCACGCCACCCAATACCGCCACGCCGACGATTACCTCGACCAATACCGATACCCCGACACCAACCATCACGCCCACCCCACTGCCGTGCGGCAACGGCAAGCCCGACCCCGGCGAAGAATGTGACGATGGCAACACGGTGAGCCGCGACGGCTGCGACTTCCGCTGTCTGCTCGAGCCATGCGGCAACGGGCGTGTCGAAGGCCGTGAGGAGTGCGACGACGGCAACGCGATCAACGGCGACGGCTGCGACGTCAACTGCACCGCATCGCGCTGCGGCAACGGCGTCGTGAGCCCGACTGAGGAATGCGACGACGGCAACACCACCAGCGGCGACGGCTGCGACCGCAATTGTTTGATCGAACGCTGCGGCAACGGCCGCGTCGACGGCACTGAAGAGTGTGATGACGGCAACGCGATCAGCGGCGATGGCTGCGACGCCAACTGCACTACGTCGCGCTGCGGCAATGGAGCCGCAAGTCCGACCGAAGAGTGCGACGACGGCAACACCATCAGCGGCGACGGCTGCGACCGCAATTGTTTGATCGAACGCTGCGGCAACGGCCGGGTTGAAGGCAACGAGCAATGTGACGACGGCAATACCAGCGACGGCGACGCCTGTCGGGCCAACTGCTTGATCGCCCCGCGTCACGACTCGGTCTTGCTGCCGCTCAACCCAATCAGCATCACGATCCCCACCGGTGAGGACGCGGCCACCCGAGTCGTGGTGGTGCTGGTGCGCAATGCCGACACGTTTCCAACCTCCGAACGGCCCGGGCACGTCGTGCAGCTCGCGGTCGATGACGGCGATTGCCCAGCCGGTACCGTGGTGGGCGCCGCCGATTTTGACAGCGGTGCACCCGGTGGCCAGAACACCGCTCTGGTACACGGGGGTGCGAGTCGGATTGCCCGCGTGCGGTTGAACGTGAGCCGTTCGGCCTTCCCTAATCTCGCTAAAAATCTGCCTCAGCGTTGCCGCTTGCGTTTTACCGCTCGCACGTTTCTCGATGGCGTGTTCGATCCAACTGCGACGAACAACAGCGTTGCCGCCGAGCTGAATGTGGTGGCCGCAGACGCAACCGATCCGGCCCAACCCGACCTCGCATTCGCCGTCGCCAGTGGGCGGCCGGTGGGGCTGACGATTCCGCGCGGTGCCGCGCAGGCAATCAAGGTCCTCCACATCGCCGTGCGCGCCGCCGCTCGCTCGGCGACGCTCACCGCTCCGGCACGCGACCTCACCATTGCGACCGCTGACGGCACGTGCCCGCCCGGTACCGTCGGAGTCGCCGATTTCAATCCCGTGTTGCCGGGCGCGCAGAACGTCGTGACGCTGAATGCCGGGCGCTCGGCCCATGGCATGGTGACGATAACCGCCGCCAGCGCTGGTTTCACGACGATCGCCGGCAATTCGCCCGCGCGCTGCTCCATCGCGATCACCGCCACCGCCGCCGGTAACGACGCGGGACCGCATCACAGCACACAAATCACGGTCGACGTCACCGACAAGAACGATTTCTAGCACCGTCGCCAAGCACCGCCGGTTCGTGTAGAGAGCCTGCCGGCTCTCCACGGAGGATCGGCATGGCGGAATCACCAGCACGCTACCGCGACGCAACCCAATCCCTCGACGAGCGGGTGCGCGATCTGTTGTCACGCATGACGCTGGAGGAGAAGCTGGCGCAGATCGGCGGCGTGTGGTCGACCAGCTTGCTCGACGACGAGGTCTTTTCCGAAGCGCGCGCCCGCGAGAAACTCACCCACGGCACCGGGCATCTCACCCGCATTGGCGGGGCAACCGTGCTCGACCCCGGCGAGAGTGCCGCGCTGGTCAATCGCATCCAGAAATTTCTGCTCGAGCACACCCGGCTCGGTATTCCGGCGATCATCCACGAAGAGAGCTGTGCCGGCTACACCGCCCGTGGCGCCACCTGTTTCCCGCAAGCGATCGGACTCGCCAGCACGTGGGAACCGGCGTTGATCAAATCTATGACCGACGTGATCCGCACGCAGATGCGCGCGGTCGGCGCGCACCACTCGCTCGCCCCCGTACTCGACGTCGCGCGTGATCCGCGCTGGGGGCGCACGGAGGAAACCTTCGGCGAGGATCCATATCTCATTTCACAGATGGGCATCGCCTACGTGCGCGGCTTGCAGGGCGACGACCTTGCGCACGGCATCGTCGCCACCGGAAAGCACTTCCTCGGTTACGGCGCATCCGAAGGCGGCATGAACTGGGCGCCGGCACACATTGCGAAGCGCGAGCTGCTCGAAATCTACCTCGCGCCATTTGCGGCGGTGATCAAAGAAGCGAAGCTGGCCTCGATCATGAACGCCTACAACGAGATCGACGGCGTACCGCTCGGGTCATCCAAAGAGCTGCTCGGTGATCTCCTCCGTGGCGCGCTCGGATTCGACGGCGTGATCGTCTCCGACTACTTCACCGTGGCGACGTTGCACCAGTACCACCGCATTGCACGTGATGAGGGCGAGGCCGCCCGCTTCGCACTTGAGGCCGGCATCGATGTCGAGTTGCCCGCGCTGCACTGCTACGGCGCGCCGCTGCGCGCAGCGATCGAAGGCGGACGCGTCGATGTCGGCTTGGTCGATGCTGCGGTCCGCCGCGTGCTGCGGATGAAGTTCCAGCTCGGGCTCTTCGAACATCCCTACGTCGATGCCGCCGCGGCCGCCGCCGTGTTCGACACGTCCGCGCAGCGCGCGCTCGCGCGCGAGATCGCGCAGAAGTCGATCGTGCTGCTGAAGAACGACGGCAACCTGCTGCCTCTGCGCAAAGATCTGCGGTCGATCGCTGTGATCGGTCCCAGCGCGGACAGCGCCCGTCTCCTGCAGGGCGACTATCACTATCCGGCGCATCTCGAGATGATGTTCGGTGCGATCGAGGAAAGCGACATGTCACCGCGACCGGTGGGTTCGGTGAATCTGGCGCAGCACTTCGTGCCCATGGTCACGGTACTCGACGGAATCAAAGCGATCGTCTCACCGCAGACGACACTGCACAGCGCGCCAGGTTGCGACATCATTGGGACCGCGATCAACGGCTTTGCTGCCGCAGTCGACGCGGCTCGCAAGGCCGAGGTGGCGGTGGTGGTCGTTGGCGAGAAATCCGGGTTGGTCGATGGCTGTACCAGCGGCGAGTCGATTGATCGCGCCGATCTCAGCCTCGCAGGTGTACAGCAGCAGTTAGTCGAAGCCGTCGTCGCCACCGGTACGCCGGTCGTTGTGGTACTGATCAACGGGAGGCCGCTCGCGCTCCAATGGATCGCCGAACACGTGCCCGCGATTGTCGAAGCGTGGGTGCCGGGAGAAGAGGGTGGCAGCGCTGTCGCCGACGTGCTGTTCGGCGACGTCAATCCCGGCGGCAAGCTGCCGATCTCGCTGCCGCG
>JBGOUW010000337.1:0-5663 GCA_041477755.1 Binatia bacterium | reverse complement strand
ATCGAATTCCTCCGCGAGCCGCAGAAATTCCAGAAACTGGGCGGCCGCATACCCAAGGGCGTGCTGCTGATCGGCCCTCCCGGAACCGGCAAGACCTTGCTGGCGCGCGCGATTGCGGGCGAGGCCGGCGTGCCGTTCTTCTCGATCAGTGGTTCGGACTTCGTCGAGATGTTTGTCGGCGTCGGCGCGTCGCGGGTGCGCGACCTGTTCGTGCAAGGCAAGAAAAACGCGCCGTGCATCATTTTCATCGATGAGATCGATGCCGTCGGTCGCCATCGCGGCGCCGGCCTTGGTGGTGGTCACGACGAACGCGAGCAGACGCTCAATCAGTTGCTGGTAGAGATGGACGGCTTCGAAGCCAACGAGGGCGTGATCATGATCGCGGCGACCAACCGCCCCGACGTGCTCGATCCGGCTCTGCTGCGCGCCGGTCGTTTCGATCGCCGCGTGGTGGTCCCGCGCCCCGACGTGAAGGGCCGCGAGGGCATTCTGCGCGTGCACACCCGTCGCGTGCCGTTGGCCGAGGATGTCGATCTGCCGACGCTGGCCCGCGGGACACCGGGATTTGCCGGTGCCGATCTCGAGAACCTGGTCAATGAGGCCGCGCTGCTGGCAGCGCGCAACGGTCTCGAGCGCGTCGCGATGCGCGACTTCGAGTTGGCCAAAGACAAGGTGATGATGGGCTCGGAACGCCGCAGCATGATCATCACCCTCGAGGAGCGCCGCAACACCGCCTTCCACGAAGCCGGGCACGCGCTGGTCGCCAAGCTCATCCCCGGTGCCGATCCGATTCACAAGGTGACCATCATTCCGCGCGGTACCGCGCTCGGACTCACTCAGCAGCTGCCGATCGACGAGAAGCACACGTACTCGAAAGAGTACCTGATGCAGAACTTGGCGATCATGTTCGGCGGTCGGGTCGCGGAAGAGCTGATCCTGCAACACATGACAACGGGTGCCGGTAACGACATCGAGAAGGCCACCGAATTGGCGCGCCGGATGGTCTGTGAATGGGGCATGAGCGAGCACCTTGGCCCGATGACTTTCGGGAAGCGTAACGAGGAGATCTTTCTCGGCCGCGATTTCGCTCAGATGCAGGACTACTCCGAGCGCACCGCACGCGAGATCGACAACGAGGTCCGCCGCATCATCCAAGACAGCTATCAGAGGGCTCGTGACCTGCTCGAGGCCAACCTCGATTCGCTCCATCGAATCGCGGAGAGTCTGCTCGAGAAGGAATCGCTTGACGGGGCCGAAATCGACGAGATCCTTCGCAGCGTGCGCGGGGACAACGGCACGGTTCCCATCAGCGCCGCCGGCGCCGATGCGCGGGCCTGATCGTCTCGCGCCTCTCGTTCTCTCGCGGCGCCGGCCCAAGGCCCCTGCCCACAGCGCGAGCGGCGCCTGAACCGCCCCGCTCATCATGCTCGAACTGCTGGCCAACTTCCGCATTCAGGATGCCGTCGACATCGTCCTGATTGCGTTCGTCGTCTACCACATTATCGATTTGATCCGCGGCACGCGCGCCGCACAGATGTTGATCGGCCTCGCCGTCGTCTTTGTCACCTACCTGTCGTCGCAATATTTTGATCTCTACACGCTCAACTGGATCCTCGACAACTTCCTCAGCTCCTTCCTGCTGCTGATCGTCGTGATCTTCCAGAACGACATCCGCCGCGCGCTCACGCAGGTCGGCGCCGGCTCGCTGTTCGGTGCCGAGCGCGGGGTGGCGCACCAGGACATCGAGGAAGTCATCCGTTCCACCGTCGCCTTGGCGGGCAAGCGAATCGGTGCGCTGATTGTCTTCGAACGGGAAGTCGGCCTCAACGAGTACATCGAGGTCGGTACTCGGCTGGACGCGCGCGTCAGCCGCGAGTTGCTGCTCAGCATCTTCATGCCGACCTCGCCGATTCACGACGGCGCTCTGATCCTCCAGAAGGGTCGCATCACCGCGGCCGGCTGCTTCCTCCCGCTGACGACCAACCCGAACGTCAGCAAGACGCTGGGCACGCGCCATCGGGCCGCAATCGGGTTGACCGAGGAGACCGACGCGGTAGTGGTCGTGGTCTCTGAGGAAGAGGGCAGCATCTCAATGGTGCGCGAGGGCCGCATCACGCGGGACCTCGACGCCGGCACGCTGCGCAGCACGCTGCTGAAGTTGTTGGTCGAATGAAGGGCCTCGATCGAGCCACGGTGGCTGCGATTTGGCGGCGCTTGCAACCGCTGCGCGATCGCGAACGCTGGCGCGCCGCGTTCACTCGCGACATCGGTCTCAAGTTGATCTCGCTGGTTGTCGCGTTCGGGCTGTGGGCATTCGTCAACGCGAGCGAGCGTGACACCGAGCAGGCCCTGCAAGTTCCGCTCGAGTTGCGCGATATTCCCACCGGATTGATGGTGACCAGCCCGCGCGTGGATTTCATCGATCTGCGCGTGAGCGGCCCGCGCACCTTGCTCAACCGCATCGATCGCAAGCGCCTGGCGATCCCGCTCGATCTCGCCGGCATGCGCTCGGGGCCCGGCGTGTTTCGTGTGGCCGCCGACTCACTCAACCTTCCGCGCGGTGTGAAGATCGTACGGCTGACTCCCGCGCAGGTGACGCTCGATCTCGAACGCGTGGTCCGGCGCACCGTGCCGGTGCGGCTACAAACTGCCAGCAAGGTCGCGGCGGGGTTGCGCGTGGTCGATGCGAAGATCTCGCCCGATAGCGTACAAGTGTTCGGTCCCGCGTCGGCTGTCGATGATCTCAAGGCGATCGAGACCGAGCCGCTCGATTTGAGTGACGCCGCTGCGGGCATCGTCGAGCGCGAGGTCGGGTTGGCGGAGATCAGTGAGTACGTTTCGTTCAGCGCGCAGCGCGTCGCTGTGCAAGTACACGTGAGTGAAATCGAAGCCGAGAGGGAACTCCGCCGCCTGCCGGTCGCGATCCGCCACACGACGTATCGTGCGACCGTTGAGCCGCCCGAGATCCGGCTGATCGTGCGGGGGCCGAAGCGTGCGGTGGACTCGCTTGAGCTGAACCGTGGTGAGGTCTATATCGACGCGGCCGGGTTGGCTCCGGGGAAGTACGAGCGCGCGCCGCAGGTGGAGTTGCCTACCGAGATCGAAGTCGTGCGGCGCGACCCGGGGCAGCTACGCCTCCGATTGACAAAAGGGCAGAGGTGATGGGGACAAAACGCACAGTGGCTCGTCGACTGTTCGGCACCGATGGTATTCGGGGCGTGGCCAACATCGAGCCGATGACCGCCGAGACCGCCTTGCGCCTGGGACGGGCGGCGGCGCACGTCTTCCGCCGCGATGCCCGCCGGCACAAGATCATCATCGGCAAAGATACGCGCATCTCCGGCTACCTGTTCGAGAGTGCGCTGACGGCCGGCTTCTGCTCGATGGGCGTCGATGTGCTGCTGGTCGGGCCGATGCCGACGCCGGCGATTGCATTTCTCACCCGCAGCCTGCGCGCCGATGCCGGCGTGGTGATTTCCGCCTCGCACAACGCGTATCAAGATAACGGAATAAAGTTCTTCGCCGAAAGCGGCTT
Source organism: Binatia bacterium (assembly GCA_041477755.1). Lineage (GTDB taxonomy): Bacteria > Desulfobacterota > Binatia > HRBIN30 > JACQVA1 > JACOST01. The sequence goes on along the minus strand of JBGOUW010000337.1, from coordinate 2,128 downwards.
CAAGCTCCCCGACGAGGTCGAGGCGGAGATCGAGCACTATATGAATGATGGGGCGCTCGACGCCGTGCGGCCGACTGCCGACGCCGTGGGCAAGGCCTTTCGCATCGACGATGCGCTCGGGCGCTACAACGTGTTCGTGAAACAAGCCTTCCCGCGCGAGCTGACGCTCGAAGGCGTGCGCATCGCGATCGACTGTGCGCACGGCGCCGCGTATCGCGTCGCCCCCGAAGTGTTGCAAGAGCTCGGGGCGACGGTGTTCGCCCGCGGCGTCGATCCGGACGGCCTCAACATCAATAACCAGTGCGGTGCCCTCCACCCGGCGCCGCTGCAGGAGCTCGTGCGCCGTGAGCGTGCGCAGATCGGGATTGCGCTCGATGGCGACGCCGATCGTGCCATCTTCGTCGACGAAACCGGCGAGGTCGTCGACGGCGACGCCGTGCTCGCTATTCTCGCTGACGAACTCCTCGTATACGAACGGCTCAAAGATCGCACGGTGGTGGCCACTGTGATGAGCAATCTCGGCCTCGAGATTGCCCTGCGCGAACGTGGCGCGCGGCTCGTGCGCGTCCCGGTCGGCGACCGCTACGTGGTCGAGGAGATGCGCCGCACGGGGTGCAACCTGGGCGGCGAACAATCCGGCCACGTCGTGCTGCTCGATCACAGCACCACCGGCGACGGCTTGCTCACGGCGTTGCGATTGCTCGCCGTACTGGTTTGGCGGCAACGCCCGCTGAGCGAGCTGCGGCAAATGATGACACGTTTTCCCCAACGCCTCGTCAACGTTCCAGTGAAGCAGCGCCGCGAGCTGAACACGGTGCCGGCGGTTCAGCGTGTGATCGACGCAGTGGCGAACCGGTTGGGAGATCGCGGCCGCGTGCTGGTGCGTTATTCCGGCACGGAGCCGTTGCTGCGCGTTATGGTCGAGGCCGAGCAGCTCGATCAAGTCGACGCCTGCGTGGACGAAATCGCGCAGGCGATCCGGAAGCATTTGGCGACATAGTGGCAATGGCGCGGCCGATCTATCTCGGGGTCAACATCGATCACGTCGCGACGCTGCGGCAGGCGCGGCGCACGACGTACCCGTCGATACTGGACGCCGCGGCCGCGGCTGAGCGCGGGGGCGCGGACGGCATCACGGTTCATCTGCGCGAAGATCGCCGCCACATCCAAGACGCCGATGTCGATCAGTTGCGCGGCCGGATCGCCACGAAGCTCAATCTCGAGATGGCGGCCACGGAAGAGATGGTCCGCAATGCGTGTCGCGTGCGGCCGCAGGACGCGTGCGTCGTGCCCGAGAAGCGGGCGGAGTTGACGACCGAGGGCGGGCTCGACGCAGCGGGGCAGATCGAGACGATGAGCCGCGTCGTGAGTGCGTTGCGCGGCGCGGGCATCCGCGTGAGTTTATTCATCGATCCAGACGAGCGCCAGATCGAGGCGGCGACGCGGCTCTGCGCCGATGCCATCGAGATCCACACCGGCAAGTACGCCGATGCGACCTCCGCTGCGGAGCGCGCCGCCGAGCTGCGCCGCATCCAGTCGGCGGCGCAGCGCGCCGCCGCTGCCGGCTTGATCGTCAACGCGGGGCACGGTCTGAATCTCGCCAACGTGGATTCGATCGCGTCGATCCCCGAGATCCACGAACTCAACATCGGGCACAGCCTAGTCGCGCACGCGCTCTTCGTCGGCTTGGAGCAGGCGGTGCGGGAAATGAAGGCGCGCATGGTTGCGGCACGCGGCCGGTGATCGGGCACTATTTCCCATGATCCTCGTTTCCGCCGCGGAGATGCGGCGCCTCGATCAGCTCACGATCGAACACGGCACGCCGGGTCATGTGTTGATGGAACGTGCGGGGCAGGGCGCCTGTAGCGCCCTGCTGCACTGGTTCCCGCACGTCCGGCGTAAGTCGGTCGTAGTCGTTGCCGGCAAAGGCAACAATGGCGGCGATGGCTTCGTGATGGCGCGGCTGCTGCGGCGCCGCGGCGTACGCACGCGCGTGGCGCTGCTCGGGCACCAGAGCGACGTCAAAGGCGATGCCGCGCGCCATCTCGCCGCGTTCGTGAAGGGTCGCGGCGCGGTGGAAGAGATTACCACGGCGAGCGATCTCGAACGCCTGAGCGAACACATCAGT
>JBGOUW010000062.1:0-14084 GCA_041477755.1 Binatia bacterium | reverse complement strand
AGCGGAACAGCCGGGCGATGCGCGGGTCGACGCCGTCGAGCAGCAGCGGCCGCGAGAGGATCGCGTTGCTGATCTCGCCGAGGAAGTGCTCGCCCGCCATGGCGACCGCGCTCCTGAGATCGCTCGAGGTCCAGTCGACGATCGCGAGCCATCGCAGCGCGGAATTCGCAATCGGCTCGACCGGCACATGCCACCGCATGAGCAGCCGGTTGAACGCCGCGTGCATGCCGGCGTGGGCGGCCTCCTGGCGGAGGAAGGCCTCGCCTTCGGCGCGCCGCGCCGCTTCGGCGACACGTGGCAGCAGGCGGCGGGCGTCGTCGATGAAGAAGCCCTCCACCACCGGCGCCATCGCCGAGAGCGCCTCGAGAAACGCCGTGGGCCCGATGCCGCCCGGGTGCCAGGCTCGCGGCACCTCGTGTTCGAGGCCCTCGAAGTCGAAGCCGGGCCGCCGCGGCGTGACCGTGATGCGCCGCGCGCAGGTGGAGGTCGTAGCCGACGTGCGATCGTTCCTTTCGTCGAGACTGTCCGCGCGAATCAACATGCCACACCCTAGCGACCTGTGAGCGTCGCTGCGAGGCCTGGCTTGGCCGTGACCATCGCCCGGCGCAACGCTTCGAAGTGGAACGCGAAGATCGACCGATCGTCCACCGGCCATTCGGCGGGCGGTGTCGTGGTTACGAAATTGAGTAACTGGCCGCCGGCCGCGTAGGCGACTAATTGGTGCTGACACCGCACTCGCTGCCCGTCCATTGGAGCGCGTAGCGAAATAGCATGAAGTCGGCTCCAGAGAACCTTGTCTTATGTTCTTTCTGGAGCGGGGCCACTAGGCGAGCGCCGCAAATGCTTGGGGGACAAGGCTTCCGTTTCCGCTTTTTCCCCGCATTGCGGTGGGGTTGGTAGAAACGTTCCCGGCACGAACGATCGCGTGACCGGTCAGCCCGGTGGTCCGACGCCCGGTTCTGTCCGAAGACAAAAACAGCCGATACCCGACGCCCGAAGTGTGGTAGAGACCCGGCACGCCGATGCGCTGCGCCAAATGTCAGGCCGAGAATCTTGCCGACTCGCTCTTCTGCAACGCGTGCGGGGCAAAGATGGAGGTGCCCGCGCCGGCCGGGAGACGTGCGCGGCGTTCGTGCGCCATGCGGATCTGACCATTCGCGGCCGCGCCCAGCCCGAGACCGTGCACGCCTTGCCACTGTGATGAGCTCGTATTACGCCTGGTTCACCAAAGGCTTCGAGACGCGCGATCTCAAGGAAGCGAAGGCGCTGCTCGATGAGCTCGGTGGATAATCGAAGGAGATTCCATGGAAAAACTGCGCACGCCGGACACGTGTTTTGCGAATCTACCCGGCTGGTCATTCGCGCCCCGCTATGTCGACGTTCCCGACGGCGAGGGCGAGCGGCTCCGCATCCACTACGTCGATGAAGGGGTGTCCTCTGCGCCGCCCGTCGTCCTGTTCCACGGCGAGCCGACATGGTCGTATCTGTACAGAAAGATGATTCCCGGTCTGGTGGCGGGAGGGCATCGGGTCCTGGCGCCCGACCTCGTTGGTTTTGGTCGCAGTGACAAACCCACACAGAAAACCGACTACAGCTTCGCCCGACACGTGGCCTGGATGCGGGCCTGGGTCCAGGCGCTCGACGTGCGGAACGGGGTCTTCTTCGGACAGGACTGGGGCAGCTTGATCGGCCTCACGGTGGTCGCGCTCGAAGAAGCGCGCTTCCGCGCCGTGGTGATCGCCAACGGAGCGCTCCCCGACCCGGCCCACGTCGAACGGATGCTCTCGGCACAGCAGAGCTCGCCGGATCCGAATGCATTCGAGCGCTGGCAGGCCTTTGTCGAGTCGGCGGAGAAGCTCGCGTGTGGCGACTTCATCGCTGACGGCATACCTGGGCCCGCGGTGCCCATGCGAATCGCGCTCTCCCCCGGCGAGCGCGCCGCCTACGACGCGCCATTCCCCGATGCCTCGTATCAGGCGGGCGCGCTCGCCTTTCCGCTGCTGATTCGGCCGGACCGACTCGGCCCCGAGGGGATCGGGCTATTTGACGCCGCATGGAGAGTGTTCGAGCGTTGGGAGAAGCCTTTCGTCACGGCGTACGGTAAAGCCGACCCGGTGCTGGGATTCTTTGACGTCGTTTTCCAAGAGTACGTCCCCGGCGCCAAGGGGCAACCGCATCGGGTGTTTCCAAACGCCACGCATTTCATCCAGGAGCAGGAAGCTCCGGCACTGGTCGAGGTGCTCAACGAGTTCGCGCGCTAGAGCGGCTTGGACCAGGGCAAGCGCGCCGCAGCGCGCGAGCTACTGATGCCGCTCTACGCCTGGTTCACCGAAGGCTTCGACACGCGCGATCTGAAGGACGCGAAGGGGCTGCTCGATCAGCTGTAAGCAGCTCACGCGCGCCGCCCGACTCCGTCCCGCCGCTCCGCGTAGTGTCCTTTTTTCACATCGAGGTTAAGCCGGGCGGAGCGATGCCGCCAGAGGACGAAGGGACTGCCCGCGACGCTGCCGAAGCCGTCGCTCCGCGGAGCTGCGGTAAGCTCGTCGCCTTTCTGGCGGCCCGGATAGGCGAAGCCGCCCGGGGCGAATGACGCCCCGTCCGACGCCTTCGCGGCCGCCCTCGTCGATTGGCCGACTAGCCTCCCTCGAAGACACTCATCGCGGGGACTCCGCGCTGAGTTTCTCCGGCCGCCGCAACCGTGAGACTCGTGTGCCGGTTCGTCAAGCGACTAAGTCGGTCGCGCTATTCTTCTCGATGCCGAGCGCGGCAATCAGCCGCTCGCGCACATGCTGCGCAGCGGCCTGCCAGCCGGCGACGCCGTCGGGAACCGGCATGCGTCCGCCGGCGATTTGATCGTGGCCGCCCGCGTGGTGGCTGCCGAGGACCTTCTGCAGCAGCTCGCCGGCGTTGACGTCGCGATTGACCGTGCGGAGCGACACGTACAGCGCGCCCTGATAGTAGCCCATCGCCGCGGTCCATTCAGCCTGATCGAGCCGCAAAAGAAAATCGGCCACTTCGGCCACCATGTCGGGATAGCGCACCTCGCCGATCGACGTGATCACGGCCTTGTCGTCGTAGATCACCGCTGACTCGATGGCGTCACGAAAGCCGCGGAAGTACTCGCGCGGCACGCGCGCGTTCTCGATCTTCGCCAGACGCCGCTTGTTGGTGTGCGGATAGAGAAACTGGCTGGCGTGAATGTCGGCCTGGGTCGCCTCGCGGCCGAGGTCCTGGGTTTCCGCTGCGATCCCGTAGAAGAGCGCGGTGGCGATTTTAGGTTCGACTTCCAGCCGCGACTCTTGCAGGTACTCGGTGAGAATCGTGGAGGTGGCGCCGTACTCGTCACGCAAGTCGAAAAATGGAACGTGATGCGTATCGCAGTAGGCCGGGTGATGATCAATCACCACCGCCGGCGGGAAACCTTCGGGGAGCGAGTTGTTGGTACGCCCCGGCTGCGTGTCGACCAGCGCGACGACGGTGTCGCTCGCGAACGGGATGTCGCCAACCGGAACGAGATTGATGTTGAGGTAGGTCAGCATCGCGCGGTTCTCTGCCCGTCCGACGATCCCGCCGAGGGCTATGACGGAATCCTTTCCGAGCCGATGCTTGACGATGTACTGCAGCGTCGCGGCGCTCGCGAGCGCGTCGGGGTCCGGGTTGTCGTGCGGTAGGATGACGAACGGACCGGCCTGCTCCACCACGTCGAGGAGAGCCCCGAGCGCTCCCTTACCCGAGTTATTGGGCATACGGGGCGCTTATAGTCCGCCACGTGCCGCGCTCGCAACCGGCGCGCGAGAGCGGTGCTGCCCAGGGTATCGATCAACGGATCCGCTTCTCGCAGTTTCCAGGTGCAACGCGATCTCCGGAGCGCGTCTCCGTCGACTTGAATGCGCGCCCGGAGGTCGCGCGCCATCTCACAATTTTATCCGGTGCGAGAGGAATCGGCCGCAAGGGGCAAACTACTCGGCGTGCCCCTGCAGCTCCGCGCGTGCCGCCATGTGTGCGGCGCGCAGACCGGCGAGCTGACCATCTTCGTAGTTGAACTCCGGGTCGCGCACGAGCGCCGGAAAATCGTGCGGGTTGCGGAGATCCTCGGGCGTGAGATCTGGAACCACTTCACGAGCCATCCGCAGCAGCTTGCTCTCCTGCTGCGCGATCATTTGCGTGAACAGCCGATCGAGAGCGGCGAGCGTGTCATTGGCGACGGACACGATCAATCCGATTTATGCGAGTAGGGCAGCGAAGCGGCGCAGCAGATTCAAGCGCACCGACTCCGGCACTTCGTCGTCAGGCGCGCGCGTCAGCGTGCTGTGGTACCACTGGCACGCCGCCACGTAGAAGTACTCGAGCACGACATCGAAGACGATGCGGACGGTCAACGCGAACTCGTCCTCGCGCAGCGCCAGCACCGATTGTTCGTCGTCGAGGAAGACGCCGGTCGTGTGCATCGCGCGAAACACATTGACGCGCAGCCCCACGTATTCGTGCAGACTCGCGTACGGTGCTTCGTCGAGCAACCGCTGACTCACGTTCCCCTCCCCCGTGATCTGCGCATGACCGGCTCGTGTACTTGACGGCGGCATGCTATCCAGTTTGAGAAGTCAATTGCAAGGATGAATTTGCCATGAACACCGCACCGCCGGTCGTCGCGCCGGAACGATTCTTCCTCGATCGCTTCGGCTTGAGTCAGAGTTTGCTCGAACAGATCGTCGGCGGCGCGATCGCGCGCAAGGCCGACTTCGCCGATCTCTACTTCGAGTTTCGCACCAGCGAGAGCTTCAGCCTCGAAGACGGCATCGTCAAGAAGGCCAACAAGAACGTCTCGCAAGGCGTCGGCGTGCGCGTGGTCGCGGGCGACAAGACCGGCTACGCCCATTCCGACGATGTCACGGTCGAAAATCTGCAGCTGGCGGCGCGCAGCGCGCAAGCGATCGCGCAAGAAGGCGGCGCGAGCCAGTCGGTCGCGATTCGCGGGCAGGCACTGGGACACCACCTGTACGATCTCGATCACTCGCCGCTCGACGTCGCCTTGAACGAGAAGATCGCGCTGCTGAACCAGATCGACATCGCCGCGCGGCGCCACGATCCACGCATCAAGAACGTGTTCGCATCGCTCGGCGTCGAGCGCAAACTGGTGCTGATTGCCGGCTCGGCCGGCTTCATCGTCGGCGACGTGCAACCGCTCCTGCGCCTGAATGTGACCTGCATCGCGGAGGAAGGCTCGCTGCGCCAGCACGGCACCTACGGCGGCGGCGGCCGCGTCGAGTTCGACTTTCTCACCGAAGGCGAGCGTTACCTGCGCTTCGCGCGCACCGCCGCCGAGCAAGCGCTGCGCAACCTGCACGCGGTCGATGCGCCGGCCGGATCGCTCACCGTCGTCCTCGGGCCAGGCTGGCCAGGCGTGTTGCTGCACGAAGCCGTCGGTCATGGACTCGAAGGCGATTTCAATCGCAAGGGCACGTCGGCGTTCGCCGGTTGCATCGGCGAGCGAGTTGCCTCGCCGCTGTGCACCGTGGTCGACGACGGCACGATCGCGAATCGCCGCGGCTCGCTCAACGTCGACGACGAAGGCACACCGACCGGTCGCACCGTGCTGATCGAGAAGGGCATCCTGCGCGGCTACCTGCAGGATCGCCTCAACGCGCGCTTGATGGGCGTGCCGCTCACCGGCAACGGGCGGCGCGAGAGTTTTGCGCACATGCCGATGCCGCGCATGACCAACACCTTCATGCTCGCAGGCGACTCGACGAAGGACGAAATCATTCGCTCGGTCGATCACGGCCTCTACGCGGCGCACTTCGGCGGCGGACAGGTGGACATCACCAACGGCAAGTTCGTCTTCTCGGCCACTGAGGCGTACCTGATCGAAGGCGGGCAGATCACACGGCCGGTGAAGGGCGCCACGCTGATCGGCAGCGGGCCCGAAGCGCTCAAGCGCGTCAGTATGGTCGGCAACGACCTGCAGCTCGACGAAGGCATCGGCACCTGCGGCAAGGATGGGCAGTCGGTCCCGGTCGGCGTCGGGCTGCCGACCATTCGCATCGACGGCATCACCGTGGGCGGGACGCGCGCATGAGTGCGCAAGCCCTCGAAGACATCGCCGAGTTGTTGCTCACCGCGGCGAAGCGCCACGGCGCCACCAGCGCCGACCTCGTGGTCGCCGAGGGCGATTCGCTGTCCGTCGGCGTTCGATTGGGCGAGATCGAGAAGATCAAACGCGCGCGCGCCAAGCACCTCGGCTTGCGCGTCTTCGTCGGGCAATCGACCGCGATCTCCGCGACCGCCGACTTCAGCCGCGACTCGCTGGCACAGCTGGCGGAAGAGACCTGCGCTCTCGCGCGCGTCACTGCGCCGGATCCGTTCGGCGGTCTGCCGTCAGCTGAAGATCTCGCACGTGCGATTCCCGATCTCGACCTGTACGATCCCGATGCGGAAACCGTCACGCCCGAGCACGGGATCGAGCTGGCGCGCAGTGCCGAAGACGCCGCGCGCGGCGCCGATCCGCGCATCACCAATTCCGAAGGCGCAGAGTTCGGCGCCGGACACGATCGCGTGCTCTACGCCTCCAGCAGCGGATTCGTCGGCGGCTATCGCGACTCCGGTTTCTCGCTGTCGGCGGTGCCGATCGCCACCGAGAACGGGAGCATGCAGCGCGACTATTGGTATTCGTCACACCGCAAGCTGTGCGCGCTCGAATCGCCCGAAGCCATCGGCCGCAAGGCGGCCGAGCGCACGTTGCGCCGCCTCGGCGCGCGCCAAGTGCCGACCTGCGAAGTCCCTGTCGTCTTCGACCCCGAGACCGCGGCGAGTCTGTTGCGCCACTTGGCCGGCGCGGTGTCGGGCTACTCGCTCTACAAAGGCAGCTCGTTCCTCATCGGCAAGTTGGGCGAGCGCATCGCCCCGGAGTTTCTCACCGTCTACGACGACGGCACGCTCATCGGCGGACTCGGCTCGAAGCCCTTTGACGGCGAAGGCATCGCGACGCGGCGCAACACCATCATCGACCGCGGCGTGTTGACCAGCTACCTGCTCGATACCTACTCCGCCCGCAAGCTCAGCAGCCGCAGCACCGGCAGCGCGAGCCGCTCGATCGGCGATGCGCCGCATGTCGGCACCACCAACATGTTTCCGGTCGCCGGCACATTGTCGGCAGCGGAAATCATCCGCAGCGTGCCGGCAGGACTCTACGTCACCGAGCTGATCGGCATGGGCGTCAACCCGGTCACCGGAGATTACTCGCGCGGTGTCGTCGGTCAGTGGATCGTCAACGGCGAGTTGGCGTATGCGGTGGAAGAGATCACCATCGCCGGCAATCTGTTGGAGATGTTCCGAACCATCGAGTGCCTCGGCAGCGATCTCGAGTTGCGACACTCAGTTTCAGCGCCGACGATCAAGATTGCGCGCATGACTGTCGCCGGGACTTGAGGGCTCCGTGGCGGGCGTTCGCCCGCCGTACAGGCACGGAGGCCTGTACCTACCAAAGCGAGACCGGTATCCGCCGCGGGAGCCGCGTTCGTCAAAACCGATCGGCTACGGTATAAGTCGCGGCGTATGCGGCGGTGGGTGGTAGCAGCCGCGGCCGTGACCGCGATTGGGCTGTCTGGATGTGGGCTGTTCGGAGGTCGGCGACCCGCGCCGAGCAGCGCCGTTCCCGGCACAACACAGACCGGCATCGCGTCGTGGTACGGCCCGGGCTTTCATGGCAACCCAACTTCGAGCGGCGAGATCTTCGATCAGAACGAGTTGACCGCCGCGCACCAGACACTGCCGTTGGGTACGCGCGTCGCGGTCACCAACATGGAGAACGGCCGCTCGGTTGAAGTTCGAGTCAACGATCGCGGGCCGTTCGTCGACGGCCGTATCATCGATCTGTCGCATGCCGCCGCACGCTCGCTCGGCATGGTCGGACCGGGCACCGCCCCGGTCCGACTCGAAGTGCTCGGCCATCGGAACGCACGGACGGAGGCCGCGGCATTCGCGGTACAGGTCGGTGCGTTCGCCGATCCGCGCAACGCGGAACGGCTCAAAGCGAGCCTGGAGAAACGCTTTGCGTACGTCCGCGTGGCGACGCTCAACGGCGAGCAAGGGCGCTACTACCGCGTACGGGTGGGGCGGTTTGCGCGGCGAGTTGACGCGGTCGAGATCGCGCGCACGATCACACCGCTCGGGTTGCCCACCGTGATCGTCGAAGACACGGCACCGTGAAGCGCACCGACACGGATATCCTGCCGAAGCTCTGGAGTCCCAGCCTAGAGGCGCTCGCGTTGCTGGCGGTCACGTTGCCGCTGGCTCTGTACGCGCGCGAGCCCGCCCTCTGGTTTCTGGTACCGTTCGCCGTCATCACGGTGCAGCGGCGCACCTATGCCGACTACGGGTTGGATCTGTCAGCCCGCACGATGTGGGGCACACCTAGGTTCCATCTGCTGACTTGCGCGATCATCTTTGTCCCGTACGCGATGGGACAGATCCTGTTGGCGCGCGTGTGGTTCGGGCAACACTTCGCGCTTGCCCTGCCGGAACGGATACCAATGTTGTTATTGGACCAGCTGCTGGGAGTAGCGTTGCCGGAGGAGTTCTTCTTCCGCGGTTACTTGCAGTCGCAATTGAACGCGAGCTTCGGCCGCCCCTACCGCGCGTTCGGCGCCGCGTGGGGCCTCGGCCTGCCGTTCGGCGCCGGACTGTTCGCACTCTGCCACATCCCCCTCGGCGGACCCGGACAACTCATCGTCTTTTTTCCCGGCCTGTTGTATGGCTGGTTGCGGGAGCGTACCGACAACGTCTGGGTGCCAACGGTCTACCACGCGGTAAGCAATGTATTGCTCAAGACGATGTTGTTGAGTCTCCACTGACGCCGGCAGGGATTCCTCGCGCCCCGTTAACGAATTAACGATTAGCCACCTTTAGCCGGCACGGATCTGGGCTCCAGCTGGCCACTGCGGTCCGGGTTTTCCCCGTCGGCACGCACAGGCGTGTGGCGTGTCGATTGCTTAGAACAGTGCCATTCGACGGAGGGGTCGGTGTATGGATATCACGCAGCTACTCACGTTCGCGCATCAGCAGGGCGCCTCGGACGTCCATTTGAGCGCTGGCGAACCGCCTATGTTGCGCTTGCACGGGGACATGAAGCGGCTCGAACACGCAGCCCTGGGAGCGGAGGAGACCCGGCACATGGTGTTCGACATCATGTCGGACTCGGTACGCAAGGCCTACGACGAGACCCACGATGTCGACTTTTCCTTCGAGTTGGGCGATCTGGCGCGCTTCCGCGTCAACGTCTTTCGCCAACGCAAAGGCGACGCCGCCGTGTTCCGGCTCATCCCGTCAAAGGTGATGACCATGGAGCAGCTCAGCCTGCCGCCGATCTTGAAGGAGATCTGCGAGAAGGAGAAGGGGCTGGTGCTGGTGACGGGTCCGACCGGCTCGGGCAAATCGACGACGCTGGCATCAATGATCGACTTCATCAACACGACCTACGAAGGCCACATCCTGACCATCGAAGATCCGATCGAGTTCGTCCACGAATCGAAGAAGTGCCTGATCAACCAGCGCGAACTGGGCCCACACACTCAGTCGTTCGCCAACGCATTGCGCGGCGCGCTGCGCGAGGATCCGGACGTGATTCTGGTCGGCGAAATGCGCGACCTCGAAACCATCTCGCTGGCGTTGACCGCGGCCGAAACCGGGCATTTGGTGTTCGCCACGCTCCACACCTCGAGCGCCCCGAAGACGGTGGACCGGATCATCGACGTGTTTCCTGCAGCGCAGCAAGAGCAAATCCGCGCGATGTTTGCGGAGTCGATTCAGGCGGTCATCACCCAAACGTTGCTGAAGCAGCGCGTCGGCGGACGCATCGCGGCGCTGGAGATCCTGATGGGCACGCCGGCGGTGCGCAACCTGATCCGCGAAGGCAAGGTCCACCAGTTGCCATCGGCCATGCAGACGGGCCAGAATGTCGGCATGCAGACGCTGGACATGGCGCTGGTCGATCTGGTCAACAAGAACATGGTGGCCATTGAAGAGGCGCAGTCCAAGACCCTGACACCCAACTTGTTCAAAGCCGCTGGGGGAGAAGCGCGAGCGAAGCTCGCACCGCCGCGCTCCGCCAGCCCGCTGGTCGGACGCGCGTGACGAACCGATGCACGACATCCGGACGCTCCTGAGCGAGATGGGCGCGCGTGGCGCCTCCGACCTGTATCTCACCGCCGACAGCCCACCGGTGTTGCGCATCGAAGGCATCACGGAGAACTACGGGGAAGAGATCCTCACCGCACCCGAGGTCGAAGAACTCGCCAACGCAGTAATGACCGAGCGCCAGCGTGCCACGTTTGAAGAGCGGCTCGAGATGAACCTCGCGTTGGCGTCCGGCCGGCTCGGCCGCTTTCGCGTCAACGTCTTCCGACAACGGGGCGCCGTAGCCGTGGTGATCCGCCAAATCAAAACGCAGATTCCCAGCATCGACGAACTGTGCTTGCCCGCGGTGCTGAAACGCATTGTGCTCAGTCGCCGCGGACTCGTGCTCGTCACCGGCGCCACCGGCTCCGGCAAATCGACTACCCAGGCCGCGATGATCGACTACCGCAATGAGCACACCCGCGGCCACATCGTCACGATCGAAGATCCGATCGAATTTGTCCACCCACACAAGCACTGCCTCATCAGCCAGCGCGAAGTCGGCTTCGACACCGTCTCGTTCAGCGAGGCCCTGCGTAACACCTTGAGCCAGGCGCCCGACTTGATCCTGATCGGCGAAGTTCGCGACCTCGAGACGATGGAAGCCGCCATCACCTTTGCCGAAACCGGCCACCTGTGCGTGGCGACCCTACACTCCAACAACGCCAACCAAGCCATCGAGCGGGTGATGAACTTCTTCCCGGCGATGCGTCACCCGGAAATTTTCCTCCAACTGTCGCTCAATCTGCGCGCGATAATCTCACAGCGCCTAGTGCAGGGGGTCGATGGCAAACGGGTCGCTGGGCTCGAGATCCTGATCGATACGCCGCGCATCCGCGACCTGATCAAGAAGGGTGAGGTCGACGTCCTCAAAGACGCCATGCAGCAGAGCACGCTCGAAGGCGGGCAGACCTTCGACCAAGCGCTCTACGAACTCTACGAAGCGAGTCGCATCACCGAAGAGCAGGCGCTGGCCAACGCCGACAGCGCGAACAATCTGCGCATCCGCATCAAAAACCTTGACCTGCGCGAGGCCGCCAAGGCCGAGGCCGCCAAGCCCTCCCGGCACAGCAAGCCCGACAAGGACGATTTGCGTATCGAAGGCGTCCCGACTCCCAGCATCCGCCGCCTGTAGGGACCGCCACGGCGCTCAGTGGCCGGTTCGCGCCAACAAAACCCGCTTCGCGCTACCGGCCACCGCCGAGGGAATGTTCTTGCTCTTGGCGAGCAGACGGAGTTCGCGCTCACTCAGCGAGTTGACGAATTTCAACGCCACCGCGATTGGTGTCTTGGGGTTGGCAACCAACGCACTGCGTATCTGCGGATTGCGTCCCCATTCCTTGTCATCGCCGATGATGCGCAGCACGTCCGCATCGATATTGCGGTTGCGCGAGACGGACACGATCTCATCATCGGTGATGCGGGGATTCTGCATGACGAAGCGCGGCACGATGTGGCTGGCATCGCGGATCAGGATGTTGCGTGCATCGCGATTGCCTTTCAACGCGAGCTTGATCTTCTCGCCCACGGTCAATCGCATGATTTGAATGTAAAGGCTCTCATTGACCTTCGGCTCCACCGGTTCGCCACCGATCAACTCCTCGGGCGCCAACGGGGCCGGCCGTGGCGCCGACGCCGGCTCTGGTTCTTCGACCAAGACCTCGGGCAACTGATACGGATCCTCGCCGCGGTCGATCTGGTCGACGAGCGCAGCGAGTTCTTCGGCGCTGATCTCACCTGCCACTAGGTTTTTGCGGCTCGAGCCGCCTCCGTTTCTTTGACGATCTTCTCGGTTAGGTGTGCCGGCACTTCTTCGTAGTGATCGAACCCAATCGTGAACGAACCACGGCCGCTCGTCATCGAGCGCAGGTCGGCGGCGTACTTGAGCACTTCCGCCATCGGGACGAGCGCGCGAATCACCTGACCACCCGCTTTTGCATCCACGCCGAGCACCTTGCCGCGGCAACTGTTGAGATCGCCGATGACGTCGCCCATGCAGTCGTCCGGCACGGCGATCTCCATGGTCATCACTGGTTCAAGCAGGATCGGCTTGGCCTGGCTCATCGCCGCCTTGAACCCGAGCGACGCGGCGATCTTGAACGCCATTTCCGAGGAATCGACGGCATGAAACGAGCCGTCGTACAGCGTCGCGCGGATATCGACCACCGGGTAGTGCGCCACAATGCCTTCGCCGAGCGCTTCGCGGATGCCCTTTTCCACTGCCGGAATGAATTGGCGCGGGACCACGCCGCCGACTATAGCATCCACAAACTCGAAGCCGCTACCGCGCGGAAGCGACTCGACCTTGAGCCAGGTGTCGGCGAACTGTCCGCGGCCCCCCGACTGCTTCTTGAGTTTGCCCTGCGCCTCGGCGCGGCCCTTGATCGTCTCGCGGTACGGAACCTTGGGCGCCTTGAGAGCGACCTCCACGCCATACTTGCGCTTGAGCTTCTCGACCGCCACCTCGATGTGCAGCTGCCCGACACCCGACAGGATGATCTCGCGCGTCTCCGCATCGCGCGTCACGTGTAGCGTAAGATCTTCTTCCATCATCTTGTGCAGCGCCTGGGTCGCCTTCTCTTCGTCGCCCTTCGACTTGGGTTCGACGGCGAAGGACGTCGACGTGGGGATCTCGATCAAGCCGGGATACAGGATGGGCGCCTTTTCATCCGCCAGCGTATCGCCCGATGCGGTCTCTTTGAGCTTTGGCACCGCCACGATCTCGCCCGCGATCGCGTGCGTGACGGATTGCTGCTTCTTGCCTTCGAGTTTGAATAGGTGGCCGAAGCGTTCCTTGGTGTCGCGGCTGACATTGAGCACCGTCGCATCGGCATTGACCCGGCCCGACAGCACGCGAAAGACCGAGAGCTTGCCGGCGAACGGATCAACTATGGTCTTGAACACCAACGCGGAGAACGGCTCATCGACCGCCGGGCGACGGCTGATCGGTTCGCGAATCTTGGGATCGCGCCCCTCGGCCTCGCCCCGATCGGCGGGCGACGGCAAATACGAAACGATCGCGTCGAGCAAGGGGGGAATGCCGATGTTCTTCACCGACGAACCGCACAACACCGGCACCAGCTTGCCCGCGACCGTGCCCACGTGCAGGGCGTGTTGGATCTCTTCGGTGGTCAACGCCCCCGCGTCGAGATATTTTTCGAGCAACTCATCGTCGGCTTCCGCCACCAGTTCCATGAGCTGCTCGCGCGCCGCCGTGGCCTCCGCCTGCACGTCGGCGGGAATGGGCTCCTCCGCCATGGTGCCGTTCTCTTTCGCCACCAACGCGCGCATGCCGACGAGATCGATCACGCCGCGAAACGTCTCTGCGGCGCCGAGCGGCAATTGAATCGGTACCGCCTTCGCCCCGAGGATCGTCTTGAGATCTTCGACCGCCGCTGCGAAGTCGGCACGTTCACGATCCATCTTGGTCACAAACGCCACGCGCCCGAGCTTCAACTGATCGGCACGCGCCCACAGATTTTCGGCTTCGACTTTGATCTCACCCCGCGCCGCCGCCAGCACGAACACCAACCCGCTGGCGGCGCACATGCACGTCAGGGCGTCGGGGACAAAATTGGCGTAGCCCGGCATGTCGAGCAGCGTCACGTCGTGCTTGCGCCAGGTCAGGTGATGAAACGCGGTGGTCAGTGTGAGTTGGCGACGCACTTCCTCCGGCTCGTGGCCGAAGGCGGAGGTGCCGTCATCCAGCCGCCCGATGCGCGTCGTGGCGCCGCCATCGAACAGGATGGCTTCTCCGAGGGCGGTCTTACCGACACCGCCCTGACCAACAATGCCAAGGTTGCGAATCGATCCAACGTCCTCGACGGGCATAGTCCCTCCAAGTCAGTTTCCGACACGATTGCGTTCGAAAATTAGCCGCAGACCTTCCAGCGTGAGAAACTCGTCCACCTCTT
>JBGOUW010000647.1:0-2678 GCA_041477755.1 Binatia bacterium | reverse complement strand
TTCTTGGCGCCCTTGGCGACTTGGCGGTTCGTCTTCCTTCTCAGGTCCAAATCAAATCGCGCAGCCCGGACGCGCGCTCGACGCGCCGAGCGATGGCGTGTGCCACGATTGCGCGCGATGCGTGAATGGTCACCGTGCGGCGCGCGCGGGTGACTGCGGTGTAGAGGAGTTCACGCGACAGCACCGGCGATGGCTGCGCTGGTAGCAACACGGCGACCTCGTCGAACTCCGATCCCTGGCTTTTGTGCACGCTCATCGCGTACGCGGTCTCGTGCGGTGGCAGGCGCGAGGCCGACAGCCGACGCAGTTGACCCTTCTCGGCCGGAAAGATTACTTGCCTGCGTTCCATGTGATCCGGCTCGGCCGCAATCACGCCAACATCGCCGTTGAAGAGATTCACTTGATAGTCGTTGCGCGTCACCATGACGGGCCGGCCGATGTAAGTGGAAGTGTTGGGTCGGATGAGATCCGCCTCCGCCAGGGCGTCTTCGATCTGCTGATTGATCATCGCGACGCCGCTGGGGCCGCGGCGGAGTGCGCACAGGATGCGGAAGTGTTCCAAGGCGCGTAGCTGTTCGTGTGGATCGCGGGCGCGTAGGTACGCGCCGAACCCGCGCACAGCCGCGTCCCGAAGCGGTTGGCTGAGTGCGTGTGTCGCCGAGGGCTCGATGAGGACGACGTTGGGATAGTCGCTGGAGTCGAGGATCGTCAGCGCCGCTTCGGTGTCGCCGGCGTTGATTGCCCGCGCCAGCCGGCCAATGCCGCTGTCCGAACCGTATCGGTAGCTCTTGGTCAGCTCCACGATGCAATCCCACATGCCGGTCTCGAGGGGGGAGTCGGGGCTGAGCGCCAGGCGATCACCCGTCGATTGCGCGATCGTTTCAACCAGCGCTCGCGAATAGTTGCGCGCGACGCCGGTGTTGCAAATGTCGCCGAGCACAGCGCCGGCTTCGACCGAGGCGAGCTGATCTTTGTCGCCGAGCAAGATCAGCCGCGCCTTTGGCGGGATCGCCGCCACCAGCCGTCGCATCAGCGCAAGATCGACCATCGACGCTTCGTCTACCAGCACCACGTCGGTGACGAGCGGATTGCCGACATGATGGCGAAACGTGGTCGCGCTCCAGGCCGTCGAGCCGAGACAGCGATGAATGGTTGCCGCGTCTTCAGGGATGGCTTCTTTCACGCCGTCGCTGCAGGCCAGGGTGTCTTTGGCAGCGCGGATCGATTCGGAGAGCCGCGCCGCGGCTTTGCCGGTTGGTGCCACCAACGTGATGCGCGGAACGCGCACACGTTGTTGCAAGGCTTGCTCGATCAGCAGGGCGAGAATCTTTACGACGGTGTAGGTCTTGCCGGTTCCGGGCCCTCCGGAGATCACGCAGAAGCGCCGCTGCAGCGCCAGCAGGGCGGCGATGCGTTGCCAATCGGTTTCGCTCGTGCTCGACTCACCGGAAGTATCGAATGGAAATAGCCGATCGAGCGCCGCCCGTAGCCACTGGCTGTCGAGCGATACCTCGACCTGCGTTGCCCGTTGGCGCAGCGACGCCGCGAGCTGTGCCTCGTGCTCCCAGTACCGGCGGAGATACAAGCGACCGCTGCGGTCGAGTACCAACGGTGCGATCGCATCGCCGTCGCTGATGAGTGGACTGGTTCGGAGCGTCTCGACCCACGATTTGAAGCGAGGCCACGGATGCTCGGCCACCAGCTGTCCTTCGGCATCGAGCAACGCGGGCATCTCGGCGAGGCGGGCGAGATTGAGGCACACATGGCCGTTGCTGACATGCTGGCTGGTCATAGCCGCCGCGAGCAGCACGTCATCTCGCGTCTCGCCACCGATGCGTCCCATCGCACGGGCGAAGTGTACGTCGAGCGGAGCCAGGATACCCGCGGCACGGAGTGTCTCGATCGTCGTCGCCATCAGATTGCTCTCATTCGCCGGCGAGCACGGCAGACAGGCGCTCGATCAATATGCGCGGCGGGCGGTCATGGAAGACGCCGTTGTGGTGCGCGTGGTGCGGTGCCATGCCACGCAGGAACAAGTAGTACACCGCGCCGAAGTGGCGGTCGTAGTCATAGTCGGGCACGCGCGACGCGAGATAGCGGTGCAGCGCCACCACGTAGAGATGGTATTGAAGGAAATAGTGGTGCTGGCTCATCGCCTCGATCAGTTTCGGCGGCCTGTAGTCCTGCGCCTGCGGCCCGAGCATGTTCGACTTGTAGTCGACGACGTACCAGCGACCGTCATGCTCGAAGACCAGATCGATGAATCCTCTGAGAAAGCCCGCGAGCGCGCTGAAACCGAGGTCGCGTACCTGTTGAGCATAACCGGATGGAACCGGTAGCGCTGCGTAACGAGCGAAGACCTCCGCGAGGCGTGCGGCGGTTAGCAGTGCGGTACTCTGCGGCCGCGGTCTTGTCGCTTCGCCGAGTCGCTCAATCAGCAACTCGTCCGCGACCGGCAGAATGAATTCCAGTTCGTTCAAGCGCCGGCTTGAGGGAATGTCATGCAGACGAAGCGGAGGTGCGCCGTCGGCGAGCGTAGTCGCGAGCACATCAGCGATGGCCCGCGACAGCGGTTCTGCCCACTTGCCCTCGAAACCAAATCGCCCGAGCAACTGCGCAACGACCTCGGTAGCCTGCAGGTCGGGCGCCTCGAAATCGAGATCCTGCAGAACCTGATG
>JBGOUW010000183.1:0-8831 GCA_041477755.1 Binatia bacterium | reverse complement strand
GGGAGCGAGCACGCTCGGGTTACTGACGAGGAAGCGCAGGTCGCGGCTGAAGGGGCGGCCGCTGACGTAGGCGCCCTCGCCGCGAAAGGTGAAACCGCCCCACGTGTACGCCGCGTCGGTGCCGTAGGCATCGATGGTGCGGAACACCGGCGACAGCAACGTCTCCGCAGTGATGCCGTTTGGGAGTTGGCTGAGATTGAGCGGCGCGAACGCGCGCGCCGTCGCGCTGAACGCCGGCGTCGGGTCGAAGCCGTGGTAGTAGTAGAGCGCTACGTCGGCGCCGCGTACGACGCCCGACCAGCGCGCGGCCCAGTCGCTGTTCTGAAACTGCCGCGCGGGTGGGTCGGCGTTGATCGTTTGCAAGCGCACCGGCACGGCGAACGCCGGATTGGGTTGGCCGCCCAACTCGAACAACCCCGCCGGAACCGAGAAGACATCCGCCGGTGTGGCCGCCGGCGGAAACCAGCGCTCGCCCGGGTTGGGAAAACGAAACGGGACGTAGATCGGCGCGTACACGACAGTGAAGCGGCTGTCGTCCGGTAGCCAGTCGCGCGCGGGCAGGGAGTACGAGGCTTGTATCGCGGGCACGCCGATCTTGCGCTCGTCTTCCTCTTGCAGCAGCGGATCGACGAAGCGCTCGGGATTGATCAGGTCATTGGGTTGCTGACGGTCGAGCTTGCCCCACGCGAACTTCTGCTTACCGACTTGCAGATCGAACGCCTCGAAGTGCGCGTTGAGGTATGCCTCTTCAAATTCGACCGCGGGCGAAACATCCTGGAAGGTATCGTTGAGGTTGAACGTGCCGGACTTCGTGGCTTGAAATGTCGGCCCGCCGTTTACTCCGACCGTGGTGGTGTCGAGGCGGAGCCAGTCGGTCAACTGGGCGGCACCGCGCAAGCGCAGCGTCTCGAGCGTTCGGTCGTGGCCGGTGGCGCGGTTGGTCTCGAACACTTCGCGGATCTCGGCCGCGCCGTCCAACTCGATCGTGCGCCCGCCTACGGTTGTGCTCAGCGCCCACGCTGTCGGCGTGCTCAACGTCAGCGCGAGAGCCCAGCCAACCAGCAGCGCTATCGATGCGCACGATCTGTGTCCGGTCAACCCCATGCCTCCTCGCCTCCCGCGGTTTACAAAGTCGCGGTCTACTAGCTTGGAATCATCGCTCGGTGCAATCTATACAGAGGACATCACCAAGGAGGGCACGCAGTGAACCCAGACGTCATCAAAGCACTCGAAGACGACATCCGCGCGGTCCACGAACGGTTCATGGCTGCGATGGAGCAGCGGCTGCCGGCGATGCAAGTGGAAACCAAAGAGCGCTACTTCGTGGTGCTGACCTCGCTGGTTGGCAAGCTCGAAGCCCGCGAGAAGAACTTGCGCGACATCCTGCAGGAGATGATGTCGGAGGCGGCGAGCCTGATCTTCGACGAGATGTCGCGCGGCTAGTTGGGGGTGTCGTCGAGGCGTAACGGGTTGGCATGAGGCCTGGAGGGCGCCGGCGCTGTCGACATCTGTTTCTCAAGCGTGTAGGACTCGCTGTCATCTCGCACGGAGGACATGTGCATGCGCTTGGTAAGGACGCCTCGGGGTTTGTTGGCTGCGGTCATGGTATGGGCCGGCCTCTCTAGCGTGGCTGCGGCGGTAACGATCGATGTCGAGTCGGCGCCCGGCATGCCCGGGGCCACGGTTGATATCGTTGTGCAGATGAGCGTTGGGCCGAACGAGCAAGTCGTCGGGATGCAGAACGAGATCTGTTTCGATCCGAGCGTACTGACGTTCGGAGCCTGCAAGATCAATCCCGACATTGGTCCCGGGTCGGACGTGGACAAGCAACTCGGCACGAATCTGATCGGTGCCTGTGTCCGCAACATTCTTGTCCACATGCAAAACGTGAATACGATTCCGCCCGGGTTCCTGTACGAGTGTACCTTTAGGATCGCGTCGAATGCGCCGTCGGGAAGCAGCTTACTGCAGAACATCAAGATCGTCGTCTCCGATGCGAAAGGAAATCGATTCCCGTCCGCGTCGGGTGCGAGTGGTTCGATCATGGTGGGTGGCGGCAATAGCGGCGGCGGAGCAGGAACGGGGAGCGCGCAGCGACTCGAACCGGCGATGCCGCAGGTCAACCAACCGGCTCCGGTCGCACCCATGCCGGTGCCGCAAGTCGGCAACGGGCCGCAGATGCCGGCGGTACCGCCACCGGCTCAGCCGGCTCAAGCGGGCCAGTCAGGAGCCGCTGGCCGAGTGGAGCCGCGACTGGAAGCCGCGCCAGGCGAGCGTTTGGAAGCCGCGCCAGCCGAACCCCACGACGCGCGCTTGCAGGCGGCGCCGACAGCAGTCGCGACGAGTGCGGCAACGGCTACGAAAGCGAAGGCCGCCGCGACGCCAGCAGCCTCGGCAACGAAGTCCACGCCGGCGGCCACGGCGACGACCAAGAAGACCACGCCGAGCGCGGCCGACGCGACGCCGACCGCCAAGACGGACGCATCGGACAAGGCGGGCAAGTAAGCCCACGGAAGCGGGAACGGGATCGCGAGCGAGTGACGAATCACGGAGGGCAGGGATGATCACCGTACCGGCAATGCGACTGCATCAGTTCGGCGTCGAGTTCTATCAAGCGATCTTGGGCGTCAGCGACGTGCAGAAACTCGTCCGCTTCGAAGTGCTCAGCTACACCGGCGACGGTCGCACCGCCGGCAAGCGGCCGGTCAAAGCCGGACGCGCCGGTAAGATCAACTGGGATGTGTTGGAGAGCAAGATCGCCCACAGCGAGGAGGCCTACCAGCGCCCGCTGATTCAGAAGAAGATTGCCGAGCTGATGGACTACTACGTGCAATGCTCCGAATCCGGCAGTCTGCCCGCCGTGCCGGGCGCGGTGCTGCTCACGTCGGAGCGTCGGCTCGAGTTCGTGCCGGTCAGTTCACACCGCATTCTTGGCGTCCTGCAGCTGCCGCCCGAGTCGGGCTCGCTGCGCGCGCTCGACGGCCAACATCGCTTGCTGGCGATTCATCAGCTCGCCGAGCAACGGCCGCTGGAGAACGTGCAAGTGCCGGCGATCATCTTCGATCGTCTGGCGCCGGATCAGGTTGTCGAGTTGTTCGTCACCATCAATGCCAAGCATACCAAGTTGAACCCGTCGCACTTGATCAGCCTATCGGGCCGTCGCCTCTATCCCGACAAGGCGTTGGCCGCGAGTCACGACATCATTCGCGTGTTGTCGGAGAACAAGGAGTCGCCGCTGCATGGCGAGATCAAGCTATTCGGCGTCGGCCACGGCAGGGTGGCGCAAGCGCCGCTCGCCGACGAGTTGAAGGGGGTGTTCACCGCGCTCGACGCCTTCGGCGGCCGCCAGGCGGAAGTGTTTCACGAGAACGCGCCGCGCTTCTTCTTGGCGTACTTCAAGCAGGTCGCGCGCGTGTTCAGCAAAGCCTGGAGCAGCAAGCGCTACAGCATCAAGACCGCGACCGCGTTGCGGGCGTTCCTGCGGCTGGTGCCCGACGTGTTGTCGGCGATCCGCCACAACGGCGGCGATCCGTATGAAGCGGCCTCGATCCATGACGCCATCGCGCCGTGGCACGAGTACGTCGGCGACGCGCGCTTCGAAACCGAAGGCGAGTGGCGCATGAAGCAAGCCGGCGGCACCCGCGGAACCGTCGACGTCCTCGCCCGCGAGTTGCGCTCCGCGCTGCAGACGTGACCTGGGGAGTCTAGCGAGTGGGGACGAGGGTCCCGTCTCAGAAGATCGCCGGTTTCCTCTCCCAGAGATCGTGTCGACAAATCCGAAGAGCGTGCTTCGAGAGCCTCAGCACGAACGGTCTGGGGGTCATTGGATTCAGAATCACAAGAACTTTTGCATTCTCCCTGAGGAGCCACCTTCTTTTGGCGGCGTCTCGAAGGGCTGTCTCGGAGAAAATCGACAGTCTCCAGAGGGAGAGGGCAGAATGCGCTTCAACTGCGTTCGAGGCCGGATGTTACTGACGTTTGCGAGACACGACACTAGCGAGTGGGGATTAGGGACCGGATGAGGTCCGCAGAGATCTCGTCCAGCGACGCGACGACGATGGCGAGAGTAAAGTCGTTGTCGTGGGTGAAAGCGTGCGGCACAGCGATGCAGTGGCAGCCGGCACGATGAGCCGCCACCACCCCTTTGTAAGCATCCTCGATCACCACACAGCGGCCGGGCGGCAGACCGAGTCGCGCAGCGGCGGTGAGAAAGGCGTCGGGCTCGGGCTTGGCGCCGGCGTAGTCCTCGCGCGTCACGAACGCGGTGAAGTAGCGTCGGAGATCGAAACGATCCATCACGTAGCCGACCTCGTCACGTTTCGAGTTGGTGGCGAGCGCGATTGAAAACGTAGCGCTGAGTCGGGCTAACGCCTCGGCGGCGCCGGGCATCAAGGTGACCTCGCTGTGCAGCAATTCTTGATAGACCGGATTCTTCAACGCCCGTAGCTGGTCGGGATCTATCGGCAGATTGTAGGTCTTGACCGCATACTCTGGCCCGCGACCTCCAGCGATCCACTCGCGACCGTATTCCTCGCGCGTGACTTGAACCCCGAAGGGCTGCAGCACCCGGCAGTAGGCCTGATACTGCAGCCCCTCGGAGTCGATGATCACGCCGTCGAGATCGAAGATGATCCCGAACGAACACGAGTCACGAACACGATCCACGATCTCACTTCACCACCGTGATGCTCTTGATGATGACCGGCTCGGCCGGCACGTTCTGGTTTGGGATTTTCGTGGTGGTGACGACTTTCTCGATCTTGTGGACCACATCGAGCCCGGCGATGACCTTGCCGAACACGGCGTAGCCATGGCCATCGGGTTTGGGGCGGGTGAGGTTGTCGTTGTTGACGACATTGATGAAGAACTGCGCGGTGGCGCTGTCGGGATCGCCGGTGCGCGCCATGGCGATGGTCCCTTCGTCGTTTTTCAAGCCGTTGTCGGCTTCGTTCTTGATCGCTGCGTTGGTGGGCTTTTGGCGCATCTCCTGGTCGAAGCCGCCGCCCTGGATCATGAAGCCGGGGATGACGCGATGGAACACGGTGCCGTCGTAGAACTTGCTGTTCACGTAGGCGAGGAAGTTCTTCACCGTGATGGGTGCCTTCGCTTCGTCCAATTCGATTTTGATGTCGCCCATCGATGTCGAGATGAGGACCACAGGATTTTTCCCTTCTCCGGCAAACGCGCCGGACCCGGCGAGGCTCACACAGAGAGCCCCGGCAATGACAACGAACCACCGCTTCATCATGCACCTCCTGAGAGAAATGAGTCGCAGCATCCATAGCAACTCGGTTCGTGGGTGCAACCCTTGACCTCTTGAACCTTCACCCCCGCAGACCCTAGAGTGGCAAAGAAGGAGTTCGAGATGGCCGACGCCGAACTGCTCCGGGCCGATGCGTTTCCGATCGAACAGGCGAGCGTGCGCGGTTTCACCATGCGATTCGTCCGCGCCGGGGTCGGCGGCTTTCCGCTGTTGCTGATCCACGGCTGGCCGGAAACCAAACGCATCTGGTACCGCAACATCGCGCCGTTGGTGGCGGCCGGCTTCGAGGTGATCGCGCCGGATCTGCGCGGGTTCGGTGATAGCGACATCCCTGCGGACGGCTTCTTCGACTTAGCGGCGCACGCGCGCGATCTTTACACCCTGGTGCATGACGGGCTCGGTCATCAGCGGATCGTGGTGGTGGGTGGCGATCTGGGCGGTGCGATTTTGCAAGACCTGGGGATGCGGTTTCCCGGCTTCGTCGTGCGGCAGGTAGTGTTCAACTCGCCGTTGCCCTACCTGCGCGAAGAGCATCGGGGGTTGCGCACGCGCCCCGCAATGGAAGCCGCCGACTACTATCTCCGCCAGGGAACCGGGGCCGACAGCTTGCTCGCCGAGCTGTCCACTGAGCTATTGCGCCGCGACTACATCGCGGCGTTCTATGGCCATCGCTTCTGGGCGTCGCCGGGCACCTTCACGTCGGCGGCCGTGGCCTTTCTCAGCGAGCCGTTTGCCGACCCGGCGAAGCTCCGCGCCGGCTGGGGCAACTACGAGTCGGCGATGGGCACGCGGCCGCAGTCCGAACCGCCGATGTGGGGCAAGAATACGATCCCGACGTTGATTCTGTTCGGCCCTGACGATCACGTCATCTATCCCGACTTCGACGCAATGGCCGCGCGTGTGTTTCCGGAACACATCGGTCCATTTCGCCTGAGCCACTGCGGCCACTTCCTGCAATGGGAACAAGCTCACGTGCTCAACCAAGCCGTGCGCTACTTCTGCGGCGATCTGCTGGCGCAAAGTCGCTGACCGAAGCGGCCTTGCGCGGATCACCCGGTCGCGTCACGTGCGGAAGTCGAGGACCGGACGAACCTCGACCGCACGTTTACCCATGCCCGGTATTCGCGCTGCGAACGACAACGCTTCGTCGAGATCTTTGGCGTCGACTAAGTAGTAGCCGCCAAACTGTTCCTTGGTTTCGGCGTACGGTCCGTCGGTAATGAGCGGCTTGCCTTCGCCGAGGCGCACGGTGGTGGCGGCGCTGCTCGGCGCCAGGCCGCCGCATCCCTTGTATTTGCCCGCCCTCCGGAGATCCTGCTCCAACCGCTCGTGCTCGCGCATGATTGGCGCCATCTCTTCCTGGCTCTTCGTGGTCCAATCTGCCTCATTGGCGTAAATCATCAGCACATAGACCATGCGAATCCTCCCTTCGACTTCAGGTTACGGTTCTCGTCTCTCTAGTCGAACGACAACCGCCGCGCTCGACACTTGAGGAGAAAGATTTTCACATGGCCGTCCGGGCGTTAGCCCCAAACCGAAAATACAGTGGAACCGCCGATGGACGCCGATACACGCCGATACGAGATTTCCGCAAGGGCAGGGGCGATCCGCAAACCTCATCGAAAGATGTTTGGTGATCAAGCGCTGAGTTGTATCCAAATCCGCATCTGCGTACATCGGCGTGAATCGGCGGTTTCGTTTCTTCTTTCGGATTGAGGTTAGGAATTCCAAGCCACGACGACCTTGCCGGTCGAGCCGCGGCCTTCGAGAAAAGCGTGGGCCTTGGCGATCTCGTCGACCGTGAAGCGGCCACCCACCATCGGCTGAACCTCGCCATCGAGTGCAAGACGGACGACGGCTTCGAGGCAGCGCTGCAGCGCCAGCGGGCGCTGGTCTGATAGACGGAGCATGTTGACACCGATGATCGATTTCGAGTTGATCATCAACCCGATGGGATGCTGAAAGCCGAAGGACAGCGCGAACGGCAGATCGTGGAGAATCTGCGGGCGGCCGGCTCCACGCGACGCCGCGCCGAGGCAGACCAGCCGGCCGCCTGCCGCCAGCAGTTGCATCCCCTTGCGCACTGAGGCGCCGCCGAGGGAATCGAAGATGACATCGAGGCCGTCGCTGCCGCGAATCCGCTGAACCGCATCGACGAAGTCGCTGGTGCGGTAGTTGATGGGATGATCGACGCCGAGCCCGCGCAGGTACGTCAGCTTGTCCGCCGAGCCCGCCGTGCCGTAGACGATGCAGCCGCGTCGCTTGCAGAGTTGGACCAGCGCGGTGCCCACGCCGCCCGCCGCCGCGTGTACGAGAACATGATCTCCCGGATGCAGCCGGGTCATTTCTTCGGCGCAGTGATACGCGGTGCCGTACTGGGTCGGTAGGGCGGCGGCGACACCAGCATCCATGGTGTCGGGTATCGTCGCCACCGCGCGTGCATCGGTCACCGCATGGGTGGCGTAGCCACCGAAGCGTGTGAACGCCGTCACCCGCGTCCCCACCTGCGGGTTGGTTGCGCCGCTTCCCAACGCATCGATGCGGCCCACCACTTCGTACCCGATCACGCAAGGGATCGGCGGCGCATCTTGGTACGTCCCCTGGCGAGCCGAGACATCGGCGTAGTTGAGGCCGAACGCCTCGACCGCGATTCGTGCCTGTCCCGGACCCGGCTCCGGCGTCGGCAGCTCGCGAACCTCGAAGGCTTGGTCGGCCGCGCCGTAGCGTACGAGAACGACAGCTTTCATGATTTCCCTCCCTTGCCCATACATCACCGCCGACCGCTACGCGGATCTCACGATCCTGACAACCTGGTTCGGTGTCACGCCTTGCGTGCCTTCCAGATTTCTTCGCACGGCCAGCGTCGCGCCCACTCCAACGAAACGAACTTCCATCCAGAAGATGCACCTTCAGGCGGACGAATTTCGATGAGGTCCTCGACGACAAAACCGTGGCGACGCAGCAGCCGAATCCATTCCCCGTGCGGGAGATGGAATTCCACTGACCCATCCGCTGGATTGTCGCTGCGGTGCATGCCGAAGTAGTCGCACACCAGGCTCGTCCCAGCGCTTTCCGCTTCCATCGGCAAACAAAGCTGAATGATGGCGCTGTTGGTCAGGAAGGCCAGTAGACCGCCGGGCCGTAGCAAACGTGCCGCCTCCGCAACCATCCGCTCGGGCTCCACCCATAGCGCGGCCCCGTATTCGTTGAACACGATATCGAAACTTTCGTTGGCGAGCGGTACCTGCGCGCCGTCGGCGAGGACGAGAGGGAACTCGACTCCAAACTCGCGCTGAAAGGCGCGCGCGTGAGCGAGCTGACCCGGGGAATTGTCGAGGCCGACCACGCGGGCGCCGCGGCGCGCCAGCCAGGACGAGAAGTAGGCGTTGCCGCAGCCGTGCTCCAGAACATCCTTCCCCGACACATCGCCGAGAACTTGCAGCTCGCGTTCCTCAACGTGCCAGATTCCCCAGTGCGCCGGCGCGTTCTGCTGCCAGTTCCTCCGACCGCTGACAGCAAAGTCGTTGCTCAGACGATCCCAAGCCTCACGATTGCGGCGCGCGTCGTC
>JBGOUW010000008.1:0-23826 GCA_041477755.1 Binatia bacterium | reverse complement strand
CCCAGGCCCACGGCCGCCATCACCGCGGCCAGTTCACGCGCCGAGTGGACCCCCAGCAGTTTGAGCGACAGCTGCACGCGCGGGTTGAGTTGTAGATTGCCGCCAACGGTACCGACGGCGAGCGGCAGCTCGATCGTGCCCGCGAGCGCGTCACCATCGATGCGCCACTCGCTAAGCGGGCGATACTGACCGCTACGCGCGGCATAGGCGTGCGCGCCGGCTTCGATGCCGCGCCAGTCGTTGCCGGTGGCGAGCGCGAGCGCGTCGATCCCGTTCATGATGCCCTTATTGTGCGTTGTCGCTCGATACGGATCGGCATCGGCGAAGGCCCACGCTTCCATCAATCGCTCGGCGACTTCGCGCCCGCCATATTCACCGTCGGCAAGGCGCTCGAAAGGAATGCGCGCGGAGGCGCGCGCCAAGCGCTGGTCGGCCAAGTTGGACAGAATCCGCATCCGCACTTGCCCACCGGTGACGTCCTCGAGCAACGGCGCGAGCGCCTCGGCCATCGAGTTGACCGCGTTCGCACCCATCGCATCGCCGACGTCGACGAGCAGGTGGACCACCAGCATCGGCCCGCACGCCGTGTCGGGCAGCGGACGCACTTCGATAGCGCGGGCGCCACCACCGCGCCGCTGCATGTTCGGGTGCACGGCGTTGGCCGCGGCGAGCAGCCGCGCAGCCGCCTGCTGTACACGTGGTACGGACGCGTCGAGATCTGGGACGTTCACCAATTGGATCTGGCCGATCATGAGCGACGGGTCGGCGTCGGCGGTGAACCCGCCGGCATCGCGCACCAAGCGCGCGGCGTAGCTGGCGGCGGCGACCACCGACGGCTCTTCGACCGCCATCGGCACGATGTAATCGCGCCCGTTGATGAGAAAATTGAGGCCGACGCCGAGCGGGAGGCCGAGCACGCTGACGGCGTTCTCCACCATGTGATCCGCGACATCGAAGGGCAACGCCGTCGCCGCTTCCAGTTCCGCCAGCTCCGCCGCGCTCAAATCAAGGCGCTCACCCAAGCGCGCCAAGCGCTCGCGGCGCGAAAGCCGGTAGAAGCCGGCGATTCGTGACCCCAGCTCGCGCCGATGCATCGTTCGCTCGGTCATCCCTTCCCACCTCCACTCTCCACCGCCAACCACGCCTTGATGCGTTCACCGAGCACAAGCGGCTGATGGCTCAGATCAGCGAGCGTGCGCGATCCGGTCAGCAGCATCGCCGTCTTGAGTCCATTGATGAGTTCGTCCACCAGGCGAGTGGCAGCATCGATGCCGCCGTCGCGATAGGCGCGGTAGAGCGGTAGCGCCGCGCCGCACACGCGCGCGCCGAGCGCGAGTGCCTTGGCCATTTCCAAGCCGCTGCGGATTCCACCACTGGCGATCAACTCGAGACCGCAGCCGCGCAGCATCGCCAACGACGCAGCCGTGGGAATACCCCACTCCGCAAACTCTTCGCCGAGCTGACGACTGCGGGCATTGCCGCGCAGCGTTTCGACCCGTACCCACGACGTACCGCCCGCGCCGGAGACATCGACGTGGCGCACGCCAACTCTGCGCAGCCGCTCACCGACGGCGCGGGAAATGCCGCACCCGGTCTCCTTCGCGATCACCGGTACAGGCAGATCGGCACACAACCGCGCGAGCGCACGGTACCCGCCGCGAAAGCCGCGATCGCCTTCGGGCTGGATGAGTTCTTGCGCCGGGTTGAGGTGGACGCAGAGCGCGTCCGCTCTGACGGTCGTGATCAGCTGCTGCACCTCGGCGCTCGATTGTTCGCTCGCTTGCCCGATACCGATGTTGGCGAGCAACAGGGTCGTCGGTGCAAAGTCACGGACGGCAAACGTGTCGGCGGTAGCCGGATCTCGCTGCATCACCCGTTGGCTGCCGAGGCCGAAGCCGATACCGCAGCGTTCGGCGACCGTGGCAAGGTCACGGTTGACTGCAAACGCCTCGGCCGTTCCGCCGGTCATCCCGGTGATGACGAACGGCGACCGCAGGCGCTTGCCGAGAAACTCTACGCTGATGTCGAGATCATCGAGCGCAAGCTCGGGCAGCGCGTTGTGCAGCAGCTCGACATCCTCAAACAGCGTCGTCTTGCCGCGGTACTCAACTTCCTCGTGCTGACAGAGTTCGAGATGCGAGTTCTTGCGAGCGCGCATCACGGCGCCGGCCTTGTCTCTAGAGGCGGGCAACGCGCACTCCTTCCTGATCGAGATCGAGCGCGAGCGGCGTGATGCCCGCCACTCGCCAGGCGGCACGAATGCGCGCGGCCGTGTCGCCGCATCGCGTAAACGCAATGCCACAATCGCCGCCGCCCGCACCTGAGACTTTGGCCCCAGCGCCCTCAGTACGCGCGATCGTCACAAGTTGGCGAAGAGTCGGCGTGAGGATCGGGAGGTCCAGCTCTCCACCCAGACGGTCGAGAGATTCGCCCGCACAGTTGAGCGCAACCAACGAGAGCAAGCCCAGCGCGAGCGAATCGCGGAACAGCTCCACGCACGCCTGACTCTCTTGCACGAAAGCAATGCGGTGAGCAGCGTGGCCATTGCGCGCGGCCAAATAGCGCTGAATCAGATCCGTGGTCGATGCAGGCTCGCCGGTCCAGCCGGCCAAGAGCAGTGCGGCGTCGGGAAGCTTCAACCGACGCACCAGCGGCAGCTGATCGCCCTGTGGTTGCACGTGGACTGTGCCGCCGTAACAGCTAGCGGCGACATCGGCGCCGCTACCCACCCCGGCTTGCGCGGCGCGGTGCGCCTGCCAGGCGAGCGCAAACACCTCTGCCGGGTCGGGGTCGCGCTCAGCAATAGCCAGGAGCGCACAGACCGTGGCGGCTGTAGTCGCAGCGCTGCTGCCCAGACCGATCTTCGTGCCCGCCTGGCTGGCCAGGGAACTGATCACATCTACCGCCAACCCAGTCCGTGACAACTGCGGCACCGCACGCGCAGCGACATCGTAGGCCGCCAGGACAAAGCGCAACGGTCCATGAATTGGTGGTGGCCGCGCCGGGGTGAAATCGAGCGTGAGCCCGAGATCAGCGGCCGCGATGCGAATCCTGTCAGATGCGCTGCGGCTGACTCGCACCTCGGCGTAGCGATTCACCGCGACTACAATTGCGGGGCAACCGTCGAGCACTGCGTACTCGCCGAGCAGAACCAGTTTTCCAGGAGCTCGTGCCACGATACGCTGGCTCATGACATCTCCAGCAACTCGGCACCGCCCCCCGGTTCGGAAAGCAGAATCCGCAACACCCCGGAGACGCGTCCGAGCGCATCGGCGACGATGTCTCGTTGGTTGAACGGACAGAGCACCTTTACCTGCGGCCCAGCGTCGATGGTGAAGTACGCTTCGATGCCTTCGTCGCGCAGACGCCAGACGCGGTGCATCACCGCGACCGTGGCGGCAGTCCAGTACAGCAGCGGCGGGGTGCTGGCCATTGCCACTCCGTGCATCTTGAGACAATTGCGCTCGGCGGCCGGACCAACACAGCGCAGATCGCGATTGCCAATGCCGTCCCGGATCGCGTCGAGATCCGCTTCATGCGATTCGAGCCACGTCGGGAAAAATGGCGACTCCTTGACCGCGCGGGCCATACCTTCGCGCGAGCCCACCCTCTTCGGGCCTTCGTCAGTAATCGCGACCACGATACCTATCGGCCACGCAACCGCGGACGCGATCTGGATCGCGTAGGAATCCTGTCCGTCGCTCGATTCACCGGCTAGCCACTCAACGTAGCCACCGTGAATCGAACGCGCGGCGGACCCTGAACCGCGGCGGGCGAGCGCCGACAGGTCGCGATCGCTCAACGAAAGACCCGCCGCACGACTGCTCGACAACGCCAGTGCCGCAAACATCGATGCCGATGATGCCAGCCCGGCGGCAACCGGGAAGTTGCTCCGGATCTCGATCTCGGCCTTGGCCGAGCAACCGGCTGCCTGCCGCACGATATCAACGAAGGCACTGACGCGCCGAGCTTCTGTCTGGTCCGCCGCGGCGCCGTTCATAACAATCTGGTCGGCTTGCCATCCCGGGTGAAAAGACGTCCGGACCGTGGTTGAGAGCCCAGCCAACGTCACCGAGATACTGCCGGTATAGGGAAGATTGAGGGCCTCAACTCGTTTCCCCCAGTACTTCGCCAACGCGACGTTGGAATTTGCTCTGGCTACGGCTTCCTTCACGTTCTTAACCGCTCGGTCAAGTTGGTAGTAGAGGCCATCCCATCCGCCGCATCATGTGATCACGCAATCCTGACCGAGTGGTCAGCCATCTACAGAGCCCCGCGCCCGATGTCAAGTCACTCGTCAGCAGCAGATCGGAAGCGTTACATCCGCGGTCAGTTTTCCCGATCCGCCATGCCGATAACTTGGGGCACAGCCCCCGTCGTTCCGATAGGTCCGTGCCTCGCTTGCCGAGGGCGGGCATGCCACGTGCAGTGTGGCTTGAGTGGCAGGAAGACAAATGGGCGAAATTAGAGCTAGCGGTGAAATCAGACTCCTCAAGTTTCTGGTGCAGTGCGGGCGCGTCACGCCACAAGTGGCCCGCGACGCCGAACTGGCGGCGACCACCGACAAAAAGTCGGTGATCGAGTGGCTCGCTCAAAACCGGATCCTCGACGAAGAGGACTTAGCGCGTCTCCTCGCTGAGAGGCTCCGCGTCCCATATGTCAATCTCGCCGCGGTTGCGCTGGACCCGACGGTCCTTGAACTAGTGCGCGAGGAACTGGCGACGCGCCACCGCGTTGTCCCGTTGCGCGCCGGTGGCAGCACGCTGATCCTCGCAACCGCGAACCCTCTAGACTGCGATGCGATTCGAGCCATTGAATTCGCCACCGGGCGTCGCGCGCAGCTTGAAGTCGCGACGGCCACCGCGATCCGCGATGCGCTCGAACACGCTTATCATCTCGAGATCGCGCTCGACGCGTATCTCAAACTGGTGCCGGACGAGAGCGAACAGTTACCGGTAGCCGAACTATGCGAAGAGAACGCTGACGTGAAGAGCCTGCTGCGCGGCACAACGTTGCCACCGATCGTCAAGCTGTTCAATTTGATTCTGCTTGAGGGCGTTCGCACCGGCGCGAGCGACATTCACGTCGAGCCGGGGGTGTCGGCCGTGCAGGTCCGCTACCGCACGAACGGCCTACTGGAAGAATCCTTCAAGCTGCCGAAGTGGGTACAAGCTCCCCTCATCGCCCGTTGCAAAGTGATGGCCGCCCTCGACATCACCGAACGCCGAGTCCCGCAGGACGGGCGCATTCGCCTGCGCTTTCACGACGCGATGCTCGACCTACGGGTTTCCAGCTTGCCGACGCAGTTCGGCGAAAAGCTGACCATGCGAATCCTTGATGGCGGTGCCACCACGGTCGGATTGGATAAACTCAACCTATCACCGCGCGACCTCAAGTGCATCCGCCAAGCGATTACCCGCCCAGAGGGCCTCATTCTCGTCACCGGGCCGACGGGCAGCGGCAAGAGCACTACACTCTACAGCATGATCATGGCGATCCTTTCGCCCACGCGTAACATCGTGACGATCGAGAACCCGATCGAATATCAGATCCGCGGCGTGAACCAGGTCGAAATCAATGAGAAGCAGGGTCTCACCTTCGCCGGTGCGCTGCGATCCATTCTGCGGCAGGATCCCGACGTGATCCTGCTCGGCGAAATTCGCGATCGCGAAACCGCCGAGATCGCCTTGCGTGCCGCGCAGACGGGTCACCTCGTGCTCAGCACGCTGCACACCAACGACGCCGTGGCGACGGTTTCACGCGTACTCGATCTCGGCATCGAACCGTATATGGTGGCCTCGTCGCTCCATCTCATCGTCGCGCAGCGCTTGGTGCGGCGCAATTGCCCGCACTGCATCGAGCCCTACGATCCCGATCCGCAGGCGCTGCGGGCGCTCGAGATCGACCCGCACGGGAAAACTTTCCGTCGCGGTCGCGGCTGTGCGGCCTGTCGCAAGTCCGGCTTCGCCGGGCGGATGGCGATTTTACAGGTCATGCCGATCACTCCGGCACTCGCTAAACTGATCGAATCCAAGGCACCCGATAGCGCGATTCGTTCGCAGACTCGTGAAGACGGGACGCGCTCGCTTCATGAAGATGCGGCCGTGAAAGTGTGCGAGGGACTCACCACGGCGGAGGAGGTGCTCCGTGTCGTCGATGTGCCGAACGAAGAGTCCCGTTGCCCGAGTTGCGCCCGCACGGTGGAGCAAACCTTCACCATGTGTCCCCACTGTGGCACGCCCTTGCATTCGAACTGCGCTAGCTGCGGCATGAAGTTGCAAAAGGAGTGGCTGATCTGTCCGTACTGCGGCGCCGGCGCCAAGCTGCCCGCGGTGGCGGTCACCGCGGCTCCCGTTCCGGTCGTCGCCGGCCCGGTATCCACCGCCTCAGTCGCACCGACCAACGCACCACCGAGCCGCATGACGCGCGATAC
Source organism: Binatia bacterium (assembly GCA_041477755.1). Taxonomy (GTDB): domain Bacteria; phylum Desulfobacterota; class Binatia; order HRBIN30; family JACQVA1; genus JACOST01. The sequence continues at coordinate 17,393 of JBGOUW010000008.1, read as the reverse complement.
CGCCCCCGCAACCTACCGCGCGCTCGTCGTCGACGATCAGCCCGACATGCGCCGACTGATCACCTTCACCCTCGAAAACAGCGGACTGCCCATCAGCGTCGTCGCCGCTGCAAGTGGCGCGGAAGCGCTCGAGCGCGCGCAAGAAACTCCGCCCGATCTCATTCTGCTCGACATCATGATGCCTGAGATGGACGGCTTCCAGGTCTGCGAGCACTTGCGCAATACCGTACGCACGGCGTTCATCCCAATCCTCATGCTCACCGCGCTCGACGACCCCGGCAATCGCGCACGCGGGTTCCTCGCCGGCACTGACGACTACATCGGCAAACCGTTCGCGCGCGCCGAATTGATCGCCCGCGTGCGCCGCTTGCTGCAACGCACGTACGGCCTCACCGCCAATCTCCCCGTGAGCGCTCTTCACGGTGAAGGCGAAGACGCCAACCCGATGCTGCTGTCGGCATGACCTCGAACGCCGCACTTACCTTCCCCGTCGCCCTCGACGCTCCCGCCGACGACGTCATCGCTCACGATGAGTTACTGAATCAGGTTGATGGCGATGTCGCGCTGTTACGCGAACTGATCGCGCTGTTCCTCACTACCTACCCCGACCGACTCGCACGACTCAAAGCGGCCATAGCAGACCGCGATGCGCCCGCGCTCGAACTCGCCGCCCATTCGCTACGTGGCTCGGCCTACAACTTCTTCGCGGCGGCCGCCGCAGCCGCGGCGGCGCGCCTCGAAATCATCGCCTGCTCTCGCAATCTCGCCCGCGCCGATGAGGCCACCGCCGTGGTGAAATATGAATACGATCGGCTAGCCGACGCGTTGAGAGCACTCGCGTAGAACCACACGACGCAGCACGATCGCAATCCAAGCCGCTACACCGTGAGACAGCCAGCAGAGGAGATTCAGTCGTGAACCTGACTATCGACAGAGACGTTGCACTGGCACGAGTCGAGGGCGATGTGGAGTTGCTCCAAGACTTGGCGCAGATTTTCTTGGAAGAACTGCCTCAGCTCACCGATCGGCTGCGCACCGGGCTCGCCTGCGACGACAGCAAAGCGGTGCAACATGCGGCCCACGCACTGAAGGGTTCGGCCGGAAACTTCGCCGCCACCGCCGTCTTCGAGCTGGCGAAACAGCTGGAGGCCATGGGTCGCGACAGCAACCTCAGCCAAGCCCCGGCGACGTACGAGGCGCTCGAAGCGGAACTCGACCGGCTCAAGAACGCCCTTACCGATCTCGCCTGAATCCTCACGGTCATCGAGACGTCGCTGATCAGCGGAACGCCTGCCCTCAGCGCCGACTACGTCTAGCTGGGGCCGGCCCCGTTCGCGCTGCAGCGTACGCCGACCGTTCGCGGTACACGATCTGTTGACGAGCGCCACTCATCGCGATCGGCTTGCAGCGCGACATCCCGTGGCCATTCATCCAGGTTTCGGCGACAACGCGACTCCCCCCTACGCGATCGTGGATGCCAGCGACGGGGCCGGTGCGCAGCACGGGTTCGCGTCGGAGCATCCCGACTTGGTGCTGCTCGATCTCAACCTCGAGAGCGAGTCGGGTCTCGATGTGCTCGCAGAGCTGCGCGACCTCGACAGCGGTGTACGCGTGATCATGGTGACCGCCGACACCGAAGAGTCCGCTCGCATCGCAATCGAGCAGGGCGACGCGCGTTTGCTCCTCAAGCCGTTCGAGCCCGAAACCGTCGCCGACACCGTAGCCGCAGCGCTCGCCGACCCACCGCGACCCTACGGCAGCAACCCCAGCAACCGCCAGCAGGGAATCGCGGCCAGGATTGCGAGCAGGTAGATCAGCCCGTAGCTCCACGCCAGCAGCCGTACTTGCCCGTGTGAAAAGGCGCGCTCTTTGGTGCCGAAGTAGAGCGCCAGATAGTACGTGCTCTGATACGGCAAGAACCACACCGCCACGGTGGTGCAGAGTACCAGCGTGATCGCCAACGGATTGATGCCCGCATGCGCAGCGATCGGCACCACCGTGATCGTCAACAGCGACACCAACGGGAAACTTGGCAACACGAAGCGCGCCGCGTAAATCACCAGCGCCATGACCAACAAGAAGCGCGTGGGATACTGTGTCATCGGTTCCAACACCGGCGCCAGCAGCCCGATCGTCCACCTGTCCACCCCAACCGTCTGCACCACCGGCGTCAGCCCGAGCACGGCCCCAAGATAGAAAAGAAAGTCCCAATAGATCCCAGCGCGAAAGGTGGCGCGGTCGAGCAAGTTCGCCGTCAGCAACACAGCGAGACCGGTCATCGCCACCCACGCCGCGTCGACACCATGGTACGGTCCGGTGATCCAGCCGAGCATCGCACCGATGAGCACCAGCCCGTTGACGATCTCGGCGCGAGATGCCGGGCCGAGCGCTTCGATCTGCGTTTCGATCAGGCCACGTGAGATCGTGGGTTGGAACTCCGGCGGGAATAGAAACATGGTCACAGCGAAGCCGACGACAAACGTCACCACCGCCAAGGGCAACGCCGCCAACGCCCAACTGCCCCACGTGATCTGGAAGCGCATCGCGGCCGGCAACAGACCCCACGCGAGCAGGTTCTCCGCCGCGCCAGTGAGAAAGAATGGACTCATTTGTCCGAAGCCCAGCACCGCCGCCATCGCCAAGCCCGCCGAGCCGCTGCTGCGCCTCCCGTACCCCAGCGACTCCGACTGCGCCAAAATTATCGGCCCCGCAATGGCGACGCCGGAGGTGACATCGGGAATCGCCGACGTGATCGCCGTGCCGCTCAGCGCCAAGCCAAGGGCCTGGCCGCGATACGTCAGTGGGAAGCGCTGCAACACGCGCAACGCGAGGCGGAACAACAAGCCGGAGCTTTGTAGCGACGCCGCGATGCCGAGCACGCCGATGATGAGAAAGAACGGCGGGCTGGTGAAGCCAGACACTGCGACCTCGGGCGGCACCACCCGGAACAGAATCCAGCCGATGATCATGCCGAGCCCGACCACGTAGTCGGGCAGCACGTCAAACGCCCAGAACACCACCGCCCACGCCAACAGTGCGAGCATGTGCATGCCGCCGGACGACAACCCGGCCAGCGGCGGCGCCGCCCACAGGGCAATGCCCGCCGTCACGCCGAGCACCGCCCCGAACCACCACAAGACGCGCGCTGATTGGAAGCGGGCCGCCACCCGTTGGCGAAACGAAGTGGCCATCGCTTCCGTCGCCGCGGGCCGCAGCGTGCGCTCCATGCGCTCGACCAGTGTCGGCAATAGCTCAGCGATCACGTCCTCGGGCAAACGACTGACCCAGCCCTGCAGCAGATCGAAGCGATTGCTCGCGATCAGTTCCTCGGTATGGGCCGCCAACAGTTCCGCCGCCGCCCGCCAATCACCCGCGTCGAGCAGGTGCGCGATCACCTGCTCACGACGCCCCGCGGTGCGATAAAGCGCCGCCGCGCGGCGGTGCTGCTCGCGCACGCCGTCGAAACCTACTTCGGCCGTCAACTTCGCCAGCAGGAACTCGCGCACCGCTTCGAGATAGCTCACCACGCCATCGAGGCGGGCGATCAACCCGCCCTGCGCCTCGATCGCGCTAAGTTCGACCGCGGCATCGGTGCGCCCAAGCAGAGCGTGGATGATAGCCGGGTCCAACGTGGTCAGGACCGCCGTGCGCATGAGGAACGCGCGCCGCGCCGGCGATTGCGCCCGCAGCAGAACTTCCATCTGGAGCGCAAACGCGGATTGCACTTTCGAGAGTTCTTGATTGCCGCGGTACAGCCGGTCGCTGATCACCTCAGTGAAGTGCAGGATCAGCCACGGGTTCTCTTCGATCAGCGCGTCGAACTTGTCCTTGGCAAGCCGCCACACCACCACGTGATCACGCGCGACCACGGTCGCCGAGCGCGGCCGATCGGAGAACAGCGCGCGCTCGCCGAACCAGTCACTCGGACCGCTGACCGCCACGAGCTCGCGCTGATCGGCGCCGCGGTTGACGAGCACCTCGACGCTGCCGGACTTGATGATGTAAAAGTCGCGCGCTTCGTCGCCTTCGTAGCACAACACCGTGCCCGGCGGGTGCGACTCCTCGCGCAGATCGGCGATGATCTTCGCGAAGCTGCCCGGCGGCAAGTCGGCGAAGATCGGAATCCGCCGCAGCACGGTGGCGAGTGAATCCATGGCGCGGGCTATCTACCACAGCACGGTCAAAGAAGAAGCAAACTGCGGGTTTCTGAAACTGGACGCGCCGTCCAGAATCGGCTACGCGGGGCGCAGCCGGCAGCGTCACTCTTCACGCAAGGCGACCGCCGGATCGAGACGCGCGGCTCGCAACGCCGGGACAATCCCGGCGATCACGCCCACACCGACCAGCACCACGAACGACAGCAGCGCCAACCCCGGCGAGAGCGTCACCTTCGGCATCAGAAACTGGGCGCGCTGCGATAGGCTGCGCAATGCTCCGAGACCGAAGATGATGCCGCCGCCGAGACCGATACCCACGACCCCTGCGCCCACCGTGACGAGGACCGTCTCGCAGAGGATCTGCACGATGATGGCGCGCGGCGTCGCACCCAACGCCTTGCGCAGCCCCAACTCGCGCGTGCGCTCCGCCACCGCCACCAACATGATGTTCATCACCCCCACCCCGCCGGCGATCAGCGTCAACCCGCCACAGGTGGTGAGAAAGATCTGGAGGGCGAAGCCGATCAGCTCGGTCAGCTTCAATGCGTCGGCGATATTGAAGAAGCCGAGCGCCTCCTCGTTGGTCGCGGTGAAGTGATGGTGGCGCCCGAGGATCGTTCGCACCCGCGCGATCGACGTCACGCTTTCCGGACGCGTGCGCGGCTCGTAGATTACGTAGCCGATTTTTTCGCTGCCGGTGAACAGGGTCTGCGCCGTCGAGATCGGCAATAGCACCTGTTCGTCATCGCGCGGACCCATGTTGACCATCTGCTCACCTTTCGGCACCGACACACCGACAATGCGAAAGGGCTGGCCGTCCAGACGCACGGAACGGCCGAGGCCAGACTGCCGGCCGAACAGGCGCCGCTCCACCGTCGCCCCGATCACCAGCACGCGCCGGCGCGCCGCCACGTCGGCGGCGGTGATGAAGCGGCCGCGTGCGACTTGAAAGTTGCGGATGCTCGCCGCCGCCGGCCCGACCCCGTACGTCCACACCACTTTGATGTGCGCGCCGCCCTTGAGCACACGCGGGCCGCTCCAGATTTCCGGCGCCACGTGCTCGACCAAGGGCGATGCGATCAGCCGCGGCGGATCGTCCACGTCGAGCTCGACACGGCGGGCGCTGCGATTGCCGGCACCGGGCTTCGGCACCACACCGGGAAACACGTAGACCACCTTGCGGCCGATCGCCTCCATCTTCTCGCGATAGTGTTCACGATTGCTGTTCCCGACCGCGGTCAGCGTGACGAAAAGGGCGATGCCCCAGACGATGCCCGAGCCGGTAAGAAGCACTCGCAGCCAATGAACGCGGACATTCCGCAGCGCCTCGGAGAACAGATCGCGCAGCATCATTCCGCTCGCAACGATTCCGCCGGGTCCACACGCGCGGCGCGCCAGGCTGGACCGCTGCCCGAGAGCACGCCGACTAGCGTGGTGACCACCAGCGCCAGCCCCACCACCTGAGGCACGATCACCGGTACCGGCACCACGTCGCGCGGCAGGGTACCCAAGAGGACACAGCCGCCGAGCCCCAGCGCCAGCCCGGCGAAGCCGCCGATCAACGTGATGACCAAGGTCTCGATGAGAAACTGTCCGACGACGTGACGTCGCAACGCACCGACGGCGAGCCGGAGACCGATCTCGCGCCGCCGTTCGTTCACCGACACTAACATCATGTTCATCACGCCAATGCCGCCGATGGCCAGCGTGCCGATCGCCAACACAATGAGAAACACATGGAGTCCGGCGAACACCGAATCGAAGCCGGACAGAATGTCGACCATGCTGGCGATGAAGACCGCCTCCTCGTCCGCCGGCGACACGTGCAGCCGCCGCGCGAGAATCGTGCGCACTTCACGCTTCACCGCCTCGTTCAGGCGACGCTCGGTCGGCCGCGTCATCAGCAGATCGACGTGCTCGCGGCCGGTCATCGTCATCGCGGTGGTGATCGGAATCCAGATCTGCTCGTCGGTCTCGGTGCGATTGCGGCTGAGCTGCGTACCGACGCGGTCGAGCAGGCCGACGATCTCAAAGCTCTGCCCGTCCAAGCTGACGCGGGCGCCGACCGCCGGGCGCGGTCCGAGCAGCCGCTCGCGCGCGGTCTGTCCGATCACCGCAACGCGGCGCTGGTAGCGAACATCGTCCGGCAGGATGAATCGCCCCGCCGCGAGAGTGGAGCCGCGCAAGGCTTGCGTCGTCGGCTCGACCCCGCGCACATCCACTGTCCGTCCCGCCGCCGCGCCGCGCACATACATCCATTCCAGCACTTCCGCGCTCACCACCTCGGCATGGCGCGCCGAGGTGCGCACCGCTTCGACGTCGGCGAGCTTGAAGTTGAGGGTGCGCCGCTCTTCGGCGGGCGAGAGATCCTCGCCGACGCGGCCGGGAAACACGTAGACGAGGTTCTTGCCGATCTTCTGCATGCCGCGATCGACCATGCCGTGTACGCCGACTCCCCAGCCCACCAACAGCACCACCGACGCGGTACCCCAGACGATTCCGAACATCGTTAACGCCGCCCACCGGCGGTGCAACCGCATGGTCGTGAGCGCTTGTCTGATGATGGCGAGAAACATGGACCCGTCCTCTGCGGTGGCACAGGCACCTTGCCGGTGTCACACCGGCTGGAAGCCTGCCCTGAGCCCAGTCGAAGGGCCGGTGCCGCCGGATATTCGTTCTCCCATTCTGAGTTGGGCCTCGTCACGTTCTACGGCGCCATCGCGCAAGCGCAGCATCCGCGTGACGCGTTGGCTGATGCGCGGATCGTGCGTCACGACGATCACGGTCTGACCATCGTGATTGAGCGTCTCGATGAGGTCCATGATGGCGTCGCCAGTGGCGGTGTCGAGCGCGCCGGTCGGCTCGTCGGCAAGAATCAGTGAAGGGCGGTTGATCAACGCGCGCGCAATCGCCACGCGCTGCCGCTCGCCCCCAGATAGCTCGGTCGGCCGATGCGCGGCGCGTTCGGCAAGCCCGACGCGGTCGAGCAGCGCCAGCGATCGCTCACGGCGCTCCTGCCGGCCGACGCGACGGTAGAGCATCGGCAACTCGACGTTCTCCAGCGCGGTCAGGCGCGGCAAGAGGTTGAAGGCTTGGAAGATGAATCCGATCTGCTCGCCGCGCAGCGTCGCCAAGCCGACGTCATCAATCTGATCCACGCGTTGACCGGCGAACTCATACGTGCCGGCAGTTGGCCGCGACAAGCAGCCTAGAATATCCATTAGCGTCGTCTTGCCTGATCCCGACGGACCCATGACCCCGACGTACTCGCCCGGCGCGATGTCGAGGTCGATTTGCGTGAGCGCGCGCACCGCAGCCTCGCCCATGTCGTAGATCTTCGTGACGCTCCGGAGCCTGATCAGCGGTCGTGAAGCGTCCCTGGTGAAGGGCACCTCGTCAAAGGAAGACGACGTTCCGCGCTCTGAGCCCGAGCAATACTCTTCACGATTCACGAGACCCTCCCCTACTGCAACTTGACCACCTCGCCTTCCGCGAGGCCATCGAGGATCTCGACGCGATCGGCGCGCGAGATTCCGAGTCGCACCGTCCGCCGTGTCAGGCGCGCGGGCGAGGCGTGTTCGACGACCTCCACGGCCAGGTCGTTGCCCTCGTACAGCAGGGCGGCCTCGGGCACGACGAGCGCACTGTCGTGCACCTCGGCGACGATGTCGGCATCGCCCGACATCCGCGGCCACAGCGCGTCGACGCCGTCGAGCACCGTCACCTCGACCTTGAATGACGTGACGTTCTCCTTGCGATCGCCGAGCGACGCGATCTTGCGCACACGGCCAGGGAAGATGCGCTCGGGGTACGTTTCGGTACGGATACGCGCGGGCATGCCGACCCGCACTTGCGCGATCTCGTTCTCGTCGACAGTGCCGAGCAGGTGCATTTGCGACGTGTCCGCGATCGTCATCACCACCGTGCCGCCGGTGACCGATGCCACCGAGGCCACCGCGGCGCCGGGATTGAGCTCGCGCCGCAGCACCAGCCCATCGATGGGCGCGGTGATCGTCGCGTACGCGAGTTCCTGCTCGAGTCGTTCAAGCGTGGCGCCGGCGCGATCGAGACGCGCATCGGCACGGCCGTGGTCGGCACGGCTGCGGTCGATGACGTCAGCCGATTCGACGCCGCGATGAAACAGATCCTCCTTGCGGCGCAGCTCGACGCCGGCCTGGTCACGCTCAACTTGCGCTTCGTGAACGACGGCGCGCGCTTCGCGCACGGCCGCCACCAAGGTCTCGCGGTCGAGTTCCGCAATCACTTGCCCTGCCGTCACACGATCACCGGCATCGACGTGGAAGCGCTCGACGATGCCGCTGACCTTGGCCCGCACTTCGACCAGGTGCTCGGGTTCAATCGTGCCGGAAGCCACCACAACCCGCTCGATCGTGCCACGCTCGACTGTGGCGGTTTTGCCGATGTCGGGGCCACGCCCGCGCACGCGCGCAATGACCAACACCCCGATCAAGGCGAGGACAACGACCGCCAGTCCGATGAGAAGTCTACGCCCCATCACCCTGCCGGGGACTGTACTGCGGATGGAGGGGAGTCGTCGAGAAGCATCGCACAAGGGTGGGATGCAGGCGGGATGCCAGTCACGGTTTCGGCTCCCGCACCGCCGCCAACGTCACCCGGCGCATAGCACCGACTGCAACCTCTGCAGCCAGCACCATGCGGGCAGCTCAAGCCGCGCAGACGGCAGCGAGGCTCGAAAGCGCGACGCTGCGGCGGGCTTGACGGATCGGATGGCGATCCATGCCATTGGTGCAGTACACGAACGAGATGCCGCTGTCCGGATCGGCCCATGCGATTTGACCGCCCGCACCGTTGTGTCCGAATGAATGTTCGGACCCGGTGTGGCCAAATCCGCGATAGGTGCGGTCAGCATCGCCCGCGATGACCAATCCAAGCGCCCGGTGGACTCGCTTGCGGAACAGCGGATCAGTCAGGTCGCCGGTGCGCACTCGCAATCCCTGCCGCACCGTGTCGACCTTCCAGATCCGTTCGTCATCACCGCGCAGCGCGGCCAGCAAGGCTTGATAAAACAGCGCGAGATCGGCGGCGGTCATCGTGCCGCCGCCACCCGGGTTGCCGGCTTCGCGCGCCCGCGGATCGTTGAACCCTTGCAGCGCGTCCTCGGTAACCTCGGTGACGGGAATTTCCGGCCAGCCGAGCGCCTTCATTTCCTCCGCCGTCGGCAGCGCGCCGACGTGCTGGATATCCGCCAGCCGTCCCTGCAGCGCTGGTGGCAAGCCGACGTACAAATCGCGCAGCCCCAGCGGCTCGGCGATGCGCGTGCGCACGAATTCGCGGAAGTCGACGCCGGTACGCTGCTCGATGATGGCGGCGATCACCCACATACTCGAAGTCGGATGATACTCGAAGCGCGATCCCGGCTCCCAATTCAGCCGCCAGCGGGCGAAGCGTTCGCGCCGTTTGGCGCGGTCGTTCCACTCCGACATCGGGAAGGGTGCCAGCGGAAAGCCGCACGTGTGGGTGAACAATTGCTCGACGGTGATGACGTCCTTTCCGTTGCTGCCGAACTCGGGAAGGATGTCCGCCACCCGTTCGGTTACGTCGAGCTTGCCCTCTTGGAGGAGAATCCATCCGGCGGTCGACGTCAGCGCCTTGGTACACGAGAAAACGACATACAGGGTGTCGTTGGTCGCTTCCGCCGTCCGGCTCTCGTGTGTCACGGTGCCGATCGTGCGCATCGCTGCCACCCGGCCGCGGCACGCGATCGCGAGCTGCATTGACGGCAGCAGGCCATTGCGCACCTCTCTCTCGGCGCGGGCGAACAATGCGTTGAGCTTCTCCGGATCGATTCCAACCTGGGCGGGAGACTCCGCGAAGTGTGTGAGGTCTGGCATACGCGCACCATAGCGCGAGCGCCAAACAAGTTTCCAGCGCTCCAAGTCCTTCCGACTCCTGACTCCTTTCTCCTGACTCCCGACTCTGCCTTCTCGCTTCTTTCGCCCAATTGATTGCATCGGCCGCGGCACATAGGGTATCGCGACACTCGACGGGCATTGCGGCAATCGGGCAATTGAGCTGAGACGGAGACGATGGCTTCCCCTGGCGAACGACTGCACCTGCTGTACGAAATCAATCGGCGGCTGACCACCTTCGCCGATCTCGACGAATTGATGCGCTACGCGACCCGGCGGACGCGCGAACTGTTCAACGCCGAGGGCTGTGCGCTGTTGTTGCTCGATCGCGAGCGGCGCGAGTTCTATTTTCCGATCGCCAGTCAGAGCGCGTCACGGCAGGCCGCCCAAGCGCGCCTGGCGGAGATTCGCGTTCCCGCCGACCAGGGCATTGCGGGTTGGGTGCTGACGCATAACGAGGCGACGCTGGTGGCCGACGCAGCCAATGACCCGCGTTTCTACCGCGAGGTTGATCGCCAGACCGACATGACAACGCGCTCGCTGCTGTGCGCGCCGCTGCGCTCGCAGTCGGGCAACATCGGCGTGATCGAAGTGGTGAACCCGCAGTCGGAGTCGCTCAGCGCGGATGATCTCGAGTTTCTCGACGCGATCGCCAGCGACATCGCGGTGGCCTACGAGAAGGCGCAGCTCTACACCCAGCTGCGCGGCGAAGTCATCGGCTTGCGGCAAGCCTGCCACATCGCCGGCGTCGTGCTGGTCGTTGTGGGCGCGCTGTTCTCGGTCGGCGTGACCTTCGGGCATCTCGCGCGCGCGTTGCCCGTGGTCGATCTGTTCACCCGACCCGCGATGCTGGCCAGCGGGTTCGCGCTGCTCAGCGGCGCCGCGCTGTTCGGCGTCGGTCGCGGCTGGTTCGTCGCGCGGACGCCGGGCGCGCACTGAGCGCGCGCAAGACAATTCACCTCGGTGTCTGATCGGGACTATCCCCGAAGCGAAAATAAGATGGAACCGCCGATAGACGCCGATGCTCGCCGATCAGAGCTTTCTGCAAAAACAGGAGAGATCGGTAAACCTCATCGAAATGCATTTGGTGATCAAGCGATGAGTCGCGTCGAGTTCTGCATTCGCGTTCATCGGCGTGCATCGGCGGTTTCCTCTCCCTTTTCGGATTGACGCTAGCTTGGGCCGAACAATCGCTCGCGCGTCTGTTCCTCAAACGTTTCCGCCGGGATATTCTCGGGCCCCATGAAGGCCGCCATCAGGGGGAGCAACAGCGACGGGTCCTGCATCTGTCGCTCGCGGGCGCGGCAGCGGCGTGCCCGCGCGGCGGGGGTGAATTCATTTTCGAACGTCGAGATCAGCGCCGCTGCGAAACGTAGCCGCCGCATGCGCTCCCTGCGTTCGGCCGCGTAGACGGCAAACACATCGGCTGACCAGTCACGCGCACCGAGCAGCGCGTCACGCACCTGACGGACATCGCGCAACGTGATCGACAGCCCTTGCCCGATGATCGGATCGTTGGAACCCGCCGCATCGCCGATCAGCACGACGCCCTCGCGATGCGGCGTGTCGGTCCACGTGTCTTCGTTGGGGTACGAGTTGCACGGCCCTGCCGGCCGCGCGTTGGCGAGGTGCTCGCTACCCGGGACGCTGTCCAATCGAAACGCCGCGAGGAATGCCTGCGGACCGCCTGGCCCCGCCAGTCGTCGCGGCTGATCGCTCGAGTAGCCGAGATACAGGCGCACACGACCACCGCCCTGCGGAAACGCCAGGTAGTGGACATCGTTCTCGGCCCCGATCACCTGCGTGTCAGCCGGCCAGCCGTCCGCACCCTCCACCAACATGCCGGCGAACAAGTGATGCGTCGGATCGCGGTGCAATTCAATGCCGACTTCGCGCCGCACCTGCGATCCGCGGCCGTCGGCACCGACGATCAGCCGACAGGTCACCCGGTGCTCGACCTGATCGTGTTGATAGACGACCATGGGCGAGTTTCCGAGACTGATCCGCAGGTCCGTCACGCCGCGCCGCACGGTGGCGCCTGAACTGCCCGCGGTCTCGATGAAGAGTTGGCACAACGCCGGGTGGCCGATGCACAACGGTCCCGCGATACCCGGCATCAACGCGGTGAGATCGAGCGCCAGCGCCAACGCTTCCTCCGGCGCGATGTCCTCATCGCAGTTCCAGTGCCGCGACAAATGATGCCCGCCGGCAGCGCGCACGGTCTCGTAGAGGCCGAGGTTCGTCAGCTCGACGACGCCCCACGGCGCGATCCACTCGCCGCGCACGTGGTCGCGATACACCGTGGACTTCTCCAGCACCAGGACGGACAGCCCCGCGCGCGCCAGCACGGTGGCGAGCGCGCCGCCACCAATTCCACCACCAACAATGGCGATATCGAAGTGTTCAGTCGCACCTTGCAGCATAGCTTGCACAATTACTCGAATTCGCCGAAGAGAATCAACGTCAAGGAGGCAGCGACAAATGCGCGGACTGAACGGACGCTCGATTCTCGTCACCGGCGCGGCCAGCGGCATCGGCCGCGCCACCTGCGAGCGACTGCTTGCAGAAGGCGCGGCGGTAGCGATGGTCGACCGCAATGGCGAGCTACTCGCCGACGTCGCACGCACACTGAATGCGCGCGTGTTGCCCCTCGTCGCAGATGTCAGCCAGGAGGACGAGGTACGCGACGCAGTCGACCGCGCAGCGACTGAGTTCGGTGGCCTCCGCGGCGTCGTCACCAGCGCCGGCGTCTTTCGACCAGGCGATTACCGACCGCTGGCTGAAGTCGATCTCGAGACGTTCTCTCACACCCTTTCGGTGAATCTCACCGGTACCTTCTTGGTGATGAAGTATGCCCTGCCCCATCTGATGCGCGACGGTGGAGCCATCGTCACCATCGCTTCGACCGCCGGGCTCCGTGGCCACGGTTTTGGATCCGGCTACACCGCCAGCAAGGGCGGGGTGATCGCGCTCACGCGACTCGCCGCGTTTCAATACGGCGAGCACAAAGTGCGCGCGAACTGCGTCTGCCCCGGCCTCACCGACACGCCGATGACCGGCGCGTCGAGCAATCCGGCGCTCTACGAGCGCGCCGCGCGCGCCGTGCCGCTGCGGCGCATTGCAACGCCCGAAGAGATCGGCAACGCGGCGTGCTACCTGCTAAGCGACGACGCCTCGTACATCAACGGCCAGATCATCGCCGCCGACGGCGGCGCGAGCGTGGTTTAAATGCGACTGCGCGCGCTCGACCGCGACATCTTCGGTCGCTCGCGATCACGCGTAGCCGCAGGCTTTAGCCTGCGTCCGAAAATGGCGGCTGCGATGAGCGCAGGCTAAAGCCTGCGGCTACAGCGGGGCGCGGGGTTCGCGACGAGATCGGCAGCTTCGCGTGGATCAGTCGCAGCCGGAGTGACGGGCAGCCACGGAGGGCTGCCCCCACCGGAAGTAGGACAGGCGACACGCGGCTGTCAGCGGATCAAGTACGCCTTGTGGAACGTCTCGTCCGACACGGTCGCGTTGTACTTGATCTCGACGATCTCCAGTTGCGACTCGGTGTTGTCCTGCACGTTCTTCATGACCTGCAGCTGCGGTGTCCAGTTGCCGTCGATCTTTTCCATCTTCTCGATCGTCCACACCTTGAGCAGCTTGCCCTTGGGATCGAAGAACTGGCTGCGGACGATCACCATGTCCTTCGGGTCGATTGCGACGATCGCCTTGCTGTACGGATCGCCGCCCGGCTTCTTCGGCACGCTCTCGATCAACTTGCAGTGCCGGCCATTGATGTCTTCCTCACCCACGAAGGTGTACGTGTAGGCGTCGATCTCGGGGCGCACCATGTCGGAGACGTAAAAGTCAGAGCCGAGGAACGGCTGCTTGCGCGCCTGCTCCGAGACTTGGATGGCGCGCTTGATGGCCGGCACGTAGATCCACTGTTCGTCCGGCCCCGGTTCGCGATCCAATAGCAGGAAGCGCGTGTCCTTCACGTCCATCGGCGCGGTGACTTCCATGTAACTGGCGTCGGCGTTGTCGAGGTGCTTGTACATCAGATCCAGCTCGCGCACCCAACCGCGGCTCTTCGACGATAGCTTCGCCTTGGCGGTGAACGGAATGCGCGGCACCGAGTCGATCACCTTCTGCAACGTATCGCGCGCGCTCAGATCTTGCGCGAAGGCGGCAGCGCACGGCAGCAACAGCGCCGCCGCAAGCATCAACCAATCAATCGGCTTTCTCATCTCTCCTCCTCTGGAGTGAACTCACTTCTTGCAGGGACAACTGACTACCACGGATTGCACCGATTACACGGATTCAAGGGACCTGAAAAGGGTTCGGTCGTCCACTCCGATCAATCCGTGTAATCCGTGCAATCCGTGGTAGTCTTTTTCTACGATCTTGCCGCGACACGGGGCATCGCCGCCAGCGCGTCGGTCGTACTCTCCAACCGGTCGCTCAGAATCCGCGTCAAATTCAGAAACACCTTGGCCGCTATGCGCGGGTAGCGCCGTTGGATGCGCTGCAGGAAGCGCTCGTCGAGGACGAGATAGTCCATGTCCTCGCCGGCGATCACATCCGCCGAGCGCGGCTGCTTGCGCAGCAACCCCATTTCGCCGATCACTTCGCCGCGCCCCATCGTGCGAATCACCAGCCCGCCTTCGCGTTGCACCTCGGCACGGCCGTTGAGCAGGACGTACAGTTCGGGCTTTATCTCGCCGCGCCGCGTGATGTACGCACCCTGCTTGATCGCTTCGAGACGGCCCATCAGCACGACCAGTTTGGCCTGGAACGGCCGGAGACCGACAAACAGCGAGATCTGCTTGTGCGGCGCGGGCCCGAGTTTGAGAAACAGCAAGTCCCACAGGGTGATGATCTTCGTCGTCGTCACCAGCGCGGGGGTGAGAAACAGTTCGATCACCAGCGCGATCAGCATCGTGACGCCCGACAACAAGCCGAAGTGCATCACCGGTTGGAAGTTCGAGAGGCAGACGATGAAGAAGCCCGCCGACAGCGCCAGCGCGATGAAGAACGCGGCTTGGCCGACCGATCCCATCGCCGCGATGATGGCTTGCTCCTGACTGCCGGTCTTGCGCATGCCCTCGTTGAACGTATCGAGCAAATGGATCGTGTCGTCGATGGCAATGCCGACTGCGATGGCCGCGATCATACTCGTCGAAATGTTCAAGCTGATGCCGGCCCAGCCCATGATGCCGAACAGCACCACCGTCGGCACCACGTTGGGGATGAGGGCGAGGAAACCGACCCGCAGCGAGAGAAACATGAACGACAGCAGCGCCAGCAACGCGGTCAGCTCCTGCCACAAGCTGGTCACTTGCCCCCAGGCCAACGAGTCGGCCGATTGCCCCAACAGCACGGTGGTGCCGGTCGGATGCACGCTAATCCCGTGCGGGAAGTGACTGGCGGCGAACTCTTGCACGCGCTGCACGAATGCACCGACTTCGCCCGAACGTGACAGCCGTGTGCGCACGATGATGTTGGCGCGCGACTGATCGCCGTTGACCACCGCCCGGATGTCGGCCGGATCGACGAGCAAGAGAATCTGCCCGATCTCCGCTTGCGAGTCGGGCAACGCCGTCGGCTCGTCGGGTTGCAAGACGTGGCGCACCAAGCGCAGGTAATCGACCAGCGATATGGTCTTGTCCACGCCCGGCTGCGCGTCGATGAACTCTTGCAAGTCGCGCATCGCGTTGAGCACGTCGAGTCGGGTGACCGACTGCGGCCCTTCGCCGTCGATGACGACGTACACCGGTTGCGTCCCCGCCAGGCGCTCGGCAATCAACGTGTTCTCGATGCGAATGGAACTGTCGGGCCGGAAGAATCCGATGTAGTCGGTCTCGACCTGGATCTTACTGATTCCCCAGACGCTCAGCAGCATCCCGATTCCGGTGCAGACCAACACCGCTCGCCGATGCCGCACCGCGAAGGTGCCAATGCGTTGCAGCGTCCGCGGGACAAAGCCCTCCGCGTTCTCTTGCGCGGTCGGAATCCGCTTCGGCAGCGGCAGCAGGACCAGCAGCGCCGGGACGACCGTGAAGGCGGCCAATAAAATCGCCACGATGCCGAACACGCTGTAGATGCCGAATTCGCGCACGGCGCGGATGGGCGTGAAGATCAACGTGCCGAAGCCGATCACCGTGGTGGCCGCGGCCACCAGAATCGGCACGCTGACGCGTTCCATCGCGTGCGCCACCGTCTCCGCCTGCGAGTGGCCCGGCTTCAATTCCTGATAGTACTCGCTGATCAGATGGATGCCCGACGCCACGCCGATCACCATCAGCAGCGGGTTGAGCACCAAGGTTCCCAAATTGATCGCGCTGCCCGCCAACACCATCACCCCTGTTGTCCACACCACTCCGATCACCACGGTGCTGAACGGGATGAGCACGCCACGCGGCGTACGGAAAGCAAACGCGAGCACGATCACGACGAGCAGCATCGCCAGTGGCGTAAACTTGTTGGTGTCGCCTTCCATCAGACGGGCAGCGTTCACCTTGATCGTCGGAATGCCGGTAATCGCGTATTGCTCGGGGCCGCCCAGCTCGGCGATCAGTGCGCGCAGTTTGTCCTCGATGCCGCGATGCAGAAACTCGTCGTCGCTCATGTCGTCGAACACGACGGTCACGCCCGCGGCATGGCCGTCGGCCGCCACCACGTTCTTGAGATAGAGCGGATTCGCGAGCACCTTGGCGCGAAAGGCGGCAGCCTCTTCGGCGGTCTCAGGCAACTTCTGCATCAGGCGGCCGGCCGTCAGGCCGAAGTCGGTCATCTCGACGCCCTTGACCGTGGTGAGACTGAGCACCTCGTGCACACCCTCCATCTGCGTCAACCGAGTCGAGAGCTGGTCGATCTTCGCCAGCGTGCGCGGCGCAAACACATCGTCGGCGAACACACCGATCACCGCGATCTCTTCGTCGCCGAAGATCTTCTTGACGTCGTCGTAGTACAGCTTGTCGGAATCGTCCGCCGGCAGCAGGTTCTCGATGGAGCTATCCACCTTGATGCGGGCGGCGAAGACCCCGAAGAAGGCGGTGAGCATCAGCATCACCGCCAGTGTCAGTCGCGGCGACCGCAACGGCACGTTGAGCAACCATTTCATCGCGCTTCCCATATGGGTGGAGCGCGCCAGAGGTCAAGGGCGCGGCGGCTTGCGGGCGAGCGTCGTGCCGTAGTAGGCACAGCACACACGGGCAACGTCAGCGGGACGTAGACACTACCCAGCGGGAAGGTGGAAAACGGTATGGCGGACGCAATCGTGATCGAGAATCTGACCAAGCGGTTCGGTAGCCGCGAGGCCGTCAAAGGCCTCACGCTCTCTATCGGTGAAGGCGAAATT
>JBGOUW010000207.1:0-8193 GCA_041477755.1 Binatia bacterium | reverse complement strand
AGCCCGATGGAAGAGGTGACCGACAGCTCGGGAGAAGAAGCTCCGCGGCGGAGCGAAGTCGAGCAGGTGAAGCGAGCCGCCGGTCTTGAGGATGCGACGGATCTCACCAAGTGTCGCCGACTTCTCGTCCCGCGTCAGGTGATGGAACATGAAGGATGAAAACACGCGGTCGAACGATGCATCCGGGTAAGCCAGCCGGTCTGCGAAGCCTCGATCGAACTCGACTGAAAGCCCGGCCCGTTCCACCTTCCGCTTGGCGATCGATAGAGCTTTGGAGTCTGGGTCCAACCCGACGACCTCAGCCTGCGGGTGCAGCCTCTTGATGAGGACCGTAAGCGAGCCGGTTCCGCATCCGACATCGAGCACGCGGAACCCAGAGGTGATGGCCGCCTGCTCGATCAGCGGTCGCTTGAGCGCGTCCCCGCGCAGAATCCACAGGAGAGGATCATAAAGCGGAAGGAGCCAGTGTTGTCCCGCGGCTGGGATGTAGCTTCGCTCGGGTTGATCCATGCTCGTACCTCCCACGTGTCGCAATCTCCAACCGTTCCCTGATGGGCTGCTCCTTAGCCGGTGCTATCTCCCACTTCAGGACAACGCCACTGCTGCCAGAATACATAGGAGCGAAAGACCAGACCCAAGCGCTGGCCCCCAAAACCAGAAACGAAGCGAAAGAACTAGATAGATTGTCGCGACGACCACAGCGACGCCCTGCAAGAGATGACTGGCAGCGAAGACCGGGAAACGAAGCCAGGCGAGAAGAAGCAGACCACCACCGAAGACAACCAGGCCAAGGCTGTGACTCAAATTGAATCCAAGCCACGCCTGCCACAAGTTGGCGCGGGGATTCAATGCTAGTCGTGCGCCTTGCATGGCCATGCGAACCGCCTCATCGGTGGGAGTGAACGCACGAGGCTGCGCAACATCACGAAGCGTGAGCGTTCCATGCAAAACGCCAAGCGCGAGAAGGATCGTGCCGCCGATTGCTAGAAGGATTTGCGCCATGCGTTCCGTTGGTGCCGCGACTCACGACTCACAGGGCATCGAGAAACCTCTTCACCTCTGCGCGCGAGCGGAGACGGTGGGTATCTACCCTCTGGTGGATTCGTGCGAGGAGTTCGAGCACGCGCGGGCGGGTGGTCTGAGGATACGACCACACCCATCGCAAGAACGAGAAGTCGAGTTGTTCAGCACAGCCCTCGGGCAAGTCAGGGCGCGAGCCGCCCCGATCCCGTACCAAGCGCTTGAGAAGCCGCCACAGGCACGTGGTACGCGACGGGTCGACAAAGATCACAGTGTCAGCCCGCTCGAAGCGGGCGTCTTCCTCGCCACACTCACCCAGAAGGAAGTTGCCGTCGAGGATCCACTGATCACGGGCGACCACTGCGTCGAAGGCGCGCAGCGACTCATCCTTGGGTGCTTGCGTCCACCCATGCCGCCAGAACAGAGGGTCGAGGTGAACGACGGGAAGTCCCGTGCGCTGGGAGATGAGCGTCGCGAGGGTGCTTTTGCCCGCTCCTCCCGAACCTATGATAGCGACGCGTCGCACTGCTTCCTGCTGCCTGGCGCAACATCACGACCGCGCTTCGTGCATGATCTCCGCAAAGCGATCCAGCAGCGGCAGCACCGTGTCGCGATCGGCGGGGGGTAGGCCGAACGACACGCGGTGAACTCCGAGGTCGGAGTAGGACCGAATCACGTCGGCGTCGGGCGGGACGCCGTACAGTGTGATCGTGATCGACTTCGGATCGCGACCCGCGGCTTTGGCGAGCGCGTGCAGCTCGGCGATCTCCTTCTTCATGTCGCCGGCGCGCACTCCGATCGGCATCCAGCCATCGCAATACTTCACCACGCGTTTGAGCGCCTTCTCGCCGTGGCCACCGAGGTAGATCGGCGGATGCGGCTTCTGCGTCGGCTTCGGCCACGACCAGAGCGGATCGAAGTTGACCAACTCGCCGTGATACTCGGCGTTGTCGTTGGCCCAGATCGCCTTCATTGCTTCGATCGACTCGCGCAAGCGCTTCCAGCGCGTCTTGAAGTTGGTGCCGTGGTTCTCCATCTCCTCAGCGTTCCAGCCGCCGCCGATGCCGAACAGCAGCCGACCGTTCGACAGCGCGTCGAGCGTCGCCACTTCCTTCGCCAACACGATCGGGTCGCGTTCGATCACCAGGCAAATGCCGGACCCGATCTTGAGCTTCTTGGTCACCGCCGCCGCCATGGTCATCGCGACAAACAGGTCATGCGTGTGCCAATACTCCTTCGGCAACTCGGGCCCGCCGGGCCACGGACTGCGCCGACTGGCCGGGATGTGGGTGTGTTCCGGAAACCACAGCGACTCGAAGCCACGCTCTTCCGCAGCACGCGCGAGCTCGTCGGGACGAATTGCGTAATCGGTGGCGAACATCAACACGCCGAATTCCATAGGGCCACTCCTTCGCTGTTGTCGAATTTGGAGGCTTCTTACCGCGTAAAGGACTCGGAATTCAACGCAGAGGCGCGGAGGTGTAAAGCCGCAGGGCACAACAGAGGCCGTGTTTGCGGCTGCGGTACCTTTTCGATAAGCAGCACCACGCTTTGGTTGACCGATGAAGTGCCCGTTCTGTCACGATCTGGAGAATCGCGTCATCGATTCGCGCTTGGCGAAGGACGGCAGCGTCATCCGCCGCCGCCGGGTGTGCGAACACTGCCAGCGGCGCTTCACGACCTACGAGCGAGTCGAGGAAGTCTTTCCCGTCGTGGTCAAACGTGACGGCAGCCGCGAGGAGTTCGATCGCCCCAAGATCATCACCGGCCTCAAACGCGCGTGCGAGAAGCGCCCGGTGAGCGTGGCCACCATCGACCAGATTGCCGATCGCATCGAGCGCAGCCTGCAGGAACGGGGCGACAAGGAGATTGCCAGCAGCGTGATCGGCGAGGCGGTGATGCGCGAGCTGCACAAGCTCGATCAGGTGGCGTACGTGCGCTTTGCGTCGGTGTATCGCTCGTTCAAGGACGCGGAAGAGTTCATGCGCGAGTTGCAGCAGTTGATGAAGGAGCGCGTCGGCACGGCGCGCCCGAAGCGCAAGGTGAAGAAGGCCTGACGCGTGGACGACGACACGCGCTTCATGCGGCTCGCTCTGCGGCTGGCCCGTCGCGGCCTGGGGCGGACCAGCCCGAATCCTTCTGTCGGAGCCCTCGTGGTTCGGCACGGCCGCGTGGTCGGGCGCGGCTTTACCGCGCCGGCGGGCGGGCCGCATGGCGAAGTCAACGCACTGCGCGATGCGGGCCCGCGGGCTCGCGGGGCCACGTTGTACGTGACGCTGGAACCGTGCGCGCATTTCGGGCGGACACCGCCGTGTGTTGCAGCAATCCGGGCCGCCGGCATCGCGCGCGTCGTCATCGGGACCCGCGATCCCAATCCGAAGGTGGCGGGCGGTGGCGTGAGGAAGCTGCGTCGCGCTGGTCTGGCGGTTACAGTTGGCGTCGATCAGCGCGCCTGTGACGAACAGCTCGCCGCGTTCCGCACGCGCGTAACCACCGGGCGGCCGTTCGTGACCTTGAAGCTGGCGGCATCGCTCGACGGGTGCATCGCCACTGCGACCGGCGAATCGAAATGGATCACTAGCGATGCGGCGCGACGCCTCGCGCACCGGTTGCGCAATGAACACGACGCCGTCCTCGTGGGCGTTCAGACGATCGTGCAGGATGATCCGGCGTTGACCTGTCGCCTGCGCGGTGGGCGCGACCCGGTGCGGGTTGTCCTCGATCGTCGCTTGCGCATCCCCGAAACCGCGCAGGTGCTGACAAAGCGCGGCGCAGCAGCTACGGTCGTGGCGACGACCGTGTCGGCTGGGGCCAAGCGCCGGCGGCTGGAAGCGCGCGGCGTGCCATTGTTGACCGTGCCGACCGGTCCCGGCGGCGTCTCGTTGCCGCGGGTCTTGGCGGCGTTGGGGCGGCGGGGTATGAGTTCGGTATTGATTGAAGGTGGTGCAGCGGTGGCCGCCACCGCATTGAAGGCAAAGCTCGTGGATCGCATGATGATCTTTCTTGCACCCAAACTCATCGGCGGCGATGGTCGGCCGATGATCGACGCGCTCGACGTGCGTACGATGCGCCACGCGTTGGCGTTGAGCGATGTCCGGGTGCAGCGCGTCGGTACCGACCTCCTCATTACGGCCACGCCCGTGTTCCGAAACGGAAAGAAGCGATGAACCTCGCCCCGATTACCGAAGCGCTCGACGATGTTCGGCAGGGCAAGCCCGTCATCATCACGGAAGGCGAGGCAGGCGAAGCGGATCTCTGCGTCGCGGCCGAGCGCGTGACCCCCGAGAGTGTGAATTTCATGGCCACGCACGCCCGCGGCTTAGTGTGCCTGAGCCTGACCAGCGAGCGCATGCGCGAGCTGGGGATTCCGCTGATGGTGCCGGATGCGCCAGCGGGCAAGTCGCGGCCGTTCGGGGCCTCGATCGAAGCGCGTGAAGGAGTCACCACAGGCATTTCCGCCGGCGATCGCGCCAAAACCATTCGCGTCACGGTACGCGACGGCGCCGGGCCGGATGATCTGGTAATGCCGGGGCACATCTTCCCGATTCAAATCCGCGGCGGCGGCGTACTGGTGCGTGCGGGGCTCGCCGAAGCGTCGGCCGATCTCGCCCGGCTGGCCGGCTTCATGCCCGCCGCGGCGTTGTGTGCGATTCTGCGCGACGATGGCACGCTGGCGCAACCGGAGGATCTGGCCGAGCTTGCCAAGCTGTTCGAGCTGAAGATCATTCGCATCACCGATATCGTCGCGCACCGCTTGCGGACGGAGTCGCTAGTGCATCGCGTGGCCGAAGCGCGCATCGTCGCCGGCGTCGGCGGCAAGTTCCGCGCCGTCGTGTTTCGTAGCGACGTCGATCCCGACGAGCACATCGTCTTGGTGAAGGGCGTGCTCCGCCCGCATGAGAAGGTGCTGGTGCGGATTCACTCGCAGTGTTTGACCGGCGACGTGTTTGGCTCGGAACGCTGCGACTGCGGCGACCAGCTCACGAAGGCGATGGAGATGATCGACGCCGCCGGTAAAGGTGTGCTGGTGTACATGGACCAGGAAGGGCGTGGCATCGGTCTGGGAAACAAGATCCGCGCCTACGCGTTGCAGGACGAAGGACGCGACACCGTCGAAGCGAATCTCGAATTGGGCTTCAAGGAAGACGGGCGCGACTATGGGATCGCGGCCCAGATTCTGCGCGCTCTTGGCGTCGACCGCGTGCGCTTGATCACCAACAATCCGAAAAAGCTGCATGGGCTCAAGGCCTATGGCATCGACGTCGTGGAACGCGTTCCGATCGAGATCCCGCCGCACGCGGGCAACATCCGCTACCTGCGCACCAAGCAGCAGAAGCTCGGGCATTTGTTGACCGGCTTCCAACTACTGACGTGAGGAAGCGATGCCCCGAGTTCATGAAACCAAATTGGTCGGCCGTGGTCTCCGCTTTGGGATTGCGGTCGCGCGCTTCAACAGCGTGGTGACCGATCGCTTACTCGACGGGGCGCTGGCCGCGTTGCGTGAACATGGCACGCCCGACGACGACATCGAGGTGATCCACGTGCCCGGCGCCTTCGAGTTGCCGTTTGCGGCGCATCTGCTGGCCACCGGCAGCAAGGTGGATGGTGTCATCTGCTTAGGCGCGATCATCAAAGGCGAGACGATGCACAACGAAGTGTTGGCGAGTGGCATCGTGGTAGCCCTGAGCCAGCTCGCGGTGCAGCAGGGCGTGCCGGTCGCCTTCGGTGTGCTGACCACCGACACGGTGGAGCAGGCGCTGGCGCGCGCGCGATCCGACGGCGGCAACAAAGGCGCCGAAGCGGCGCTGTGCGCGTTGGAAATGGCCAACGTGAAGCGCGCCCTGGCTTGAGCCGTTCGCAACGACATCGTTATGGGCATGCGACGCAAAGGCCGGGAGCTAGCGCTCCAGGCACTCTATCAGCAAGAGATCACCGGCGAGGTTTCGGATACCGCGTTGCGCGGCTTCTGGCAGAGTTCCGATGCCGCGGAGCCGGTGAAGCAATTCGCCCTCAGCCTGGTGGAAGGCGTCGCCGGACGACGCGCCGATATCGACGCGTTGGTCGACAAGGCGGCCGCGAACTGGCGGCTCGATCGACTCTCCAAAGTGGATCTCAACGTCCTGCGGTTGGCGACCTATGAGTTGCTCGCCACACCGGAGGTACCGCCGAGCGTGGTTATCAACGAAGCGATCGAGATCGTCCGACGCTTTGGCTCCGAGGAATCGGCGGTGTTTGTCAACGGCGTGCTCGATCAAGTTGCGACCCTGTTGGGCGTGAAGCCTATGGGCAAGACTGCGGCGGTGGTGGAGGTGGAGGAAGAGTGAGCGACTCGGCAATGAACGAGAAATACGATCCGGCAGCCGTCGAGGCGAAGTGGCAACAGGGGTGGGCGGAGCGCGGCACCAACCGGGTCGATCTGCGCACCGCACCGCGGCCGTTCTACACGTTGATGATGTTTCCCTACCCGTCGGCCGAGGGGCTGCACATCGGGAACGTTTTCGCATTCACTGGGGCGGATGTCTTCGCTCGCTTTCGGCGCTTGCAAGGCTTCGACGTCTTCGAGCCCTTTGGCTTCGATGCATTTGGTATTCATACCGAGAACTACGCCCTGAATGTCGGCGCGAACCCAGCACAACTCACCCCACGATCGGTCGCCAACTTCCGGCGCCAGGTGCGCCGGGTTGGATTGATGTTGAACTGGGAGCACGAGGTCGATACCACCTCGCCCGAGTACTACCGCTGGACGCAGTGGATCTTCGTGCAGCTCTACAAGCACGGGCTGGCGGTGCGGAAGAAAGCGCCGGTGAATTGGTGTCCGGCATGTCAGACGGTCCTCGCGAACGAGCAGGTCATCGACGGCTTCTGCGAACGGCATGGCGACACGCGGGTCGAGCAGCGGCTGCTCGAGCAGTGGTTCTTCGCCATCACCAAGTACGCGCAGCGGCTACTCGACAACCTCGACTGGATCGACTGGTCCGACACCACCAAGATGGCGCAGCGCAACTGGATCGGGCGCTCAGAGGGGGCCGAGATCGACTTCGCGCTTGCCGACGATCCGACGCGCCGACTGCGCGTGTTCACCACCCGGCCTGATACGCTCTTCGGCGCGACCTACATGGTGCTCGCGCCCGAGCACGCCTGGGTGGAGTCATTGACGACGCTGGCGCAGCGCCCGGCGGTGATGGCGTACCGCGAGCGGACCGCGAAGATGGACGTGGTCTCGCGGCGCGCGGTGAAGGAGAAGACGGGCGTTTTCACCGGCAGCGACGCGATCAATCCGGCGACTCAGGAGCGCCTCCCGATCTGGATCGCCGACTATGTGCTCGCCGAGTATGGCACCGGCGCCATCATGGCCGTGCCCGCGCACGACGAGCGCGACTTCGAGTTCGCGCAGGTGTTCGGCTTGCCGATTCGGCGCGTGATCGCGAACGACGGCGAGCGCGCCGACACCCCACTGGCCGCAGGGTACGCTGGCCCGGGCCGCTTGGTGAACAGCGCGCAGTTCGACGCAATGGACGCCGAGCAGGGTAAGCGCGCGATAACCGAGTGGCTGCGCGCGCAAGGGCAGGGCACGGCACGGGTTCAGTATCGCCTGCATGACTGGTGCGTCTCGCGACAACGCTACTGGGGCCCACCGATCCCGATGATTTATTGCGATGCGTGCGGCATCGTGCCGGTGCCGGAGAAAGACCTGCCGGTTCTCTTGCCCGAGGTTGAAGACTTCCGTCCTAACGCCAGTGGCGTCGCGCCGCTAGCGCGGGTCGAGACGTTCTACCGCGTGGCCTGCCCGCAATGTGGTCAAATGGCGCGGCGCGAGACCGATGTCTCCGACACCTTTCTCGACTCCGCGTGGTACTTCCTGCGCTACCCGTCGGCCCAGCGTGGTGATGTGGCGTTCGATCCCGAGCTGACTAAGAAATGGTTGCCGGTCGACATGTACATCGGCGGCAATGAGCACGCCGTGCTGCATCTGCTGTACTCGCGCTTCCTGACGATGGCGCTGCACGAGCTTGGACTGATTCCGTTCGAGGAGCCGTTCAAGCAGTTCCGCGCCCACGGCCTGATCATCAAAGACGGCGCCAAGATGTCGAAGTCGCGTGGCAACGTGGTGAGCCCGGACTCTTACATCGAGCAGTACGGGGCCGACGTGTTTCGGCTCTACATGATGTTTCT
>JBGOUW010000611.1:0-2864 GCA_041477755.1 Binatia bacterium | reverse complement strand
TCCCCCTGCATCGGTCACCGCTCGTATGCTGATTGCGACTCTAGTGCAAGACATCTCTTGGGGCAGACACTTGTTGGGTGTGCACTCGAAGTTAGTGTAGGGCCGCCCGGCCGTGTACCATGTGACTTGGAGGAATCAGCGACATGAGGAACTTCATGCTGTTGCTGCTCGTCATCATCGCACTCATCGTATGGACCCGGTGGCGTCACCAGCCGATACAGGAGACGCACTCGCCGTCGGGTGGCCCGGTGCGTCAGGTAGAGCATGAGCCCAGCGACATGATGGCCCGGGAGGGTGCGCTACCGCCTCCGGGAGGGATTGCCCCGAAGGCGATGTTCGACAGCGTCAACCAAGGCTTGAAGAAGTCCGACGAGCGATAGTAGCGTGCGGCGGCCGACAGGAGGCTGGCGTGAAAATCGATATCTGCATCGACGTCGATGATGTCGATCGCGCCGTCGAGTTTTATGGCCGCGGACTCGGCTTGACGGTCGCCGAGCATCATCCGGACTGGGCGCAACTCACGCTCGAGAGCCAGACCTTCTGGATCATGAAAGTTCCGCCGGGTGCTGACGGTCCTATTGCCCGCGACTATCGGCGTCACTGGACGCCGGTTCACTTGGATTTCGTCGTCGAGGACATCGAGGCTGCGGTGAAACGCGCACTCGCTGCCGGCGGAAGACTCGACCGCGACATCGTACGCAATCCAGCCCGTGCCGACATCGCGAATCTATCGGACCCAGCAGGCAATGGCATCGACTTGGTTGAGCGGAAGGCAAAGTAAGAGAACTCCGCGGCGTCAGGTCGAGCCGACGCTCTCCAAGATGCCAACGACCTGGAACCACGGCGGACCGGGATCGGGATTTCGCTCGATCCGCATGCCCAACTTGCGCATGACCGCTATCGACACCGTGTTGTCGTGGGTCGTGGTCGCCACGATGCGATGCAGGCGCAGTTCATTCAGTGCGTATTCGATCAAGGCGCGGGTCGCTTCGGTGGCGTAGCCGCAGCGTTGGTGCGCTGGCGAGATCGCGTAGTACAAGCCAAACTCAGTGCGAAACGATCGTCGTGTCTCTTCGGCGGCCCGCCACGATGGTAGTTGATCAAACGGCGCCAGGCAGGGCACGAAACCGCACGCACCAATCAACTCGTCCGTGCTCTTCACCACAACCGCACGATCACCATACGGTGGCTGATTGAGCTGGGCGAGTTGCTCGTAGTTCATGATCGACCACGTCAACCACTCACGCCGCTCGTCGCGGGTCTTGACCCCTTCGGTGCCAAAATCGGCGGCGCTCAGCTCGCGGTCGCGGATGCGATGAATGGCGTCCAAGTCGTCAGGCTCGAATGGGCGAATGACGAGTCGCGCAGTGCGGAGGATCGGAACCCGCATGGCGCCGACCCTAGCATGAAGCGGCGCAACGACACGATCCAGTCAGCGTCAGAAGAGACGATTCAATCCATTGAGGGCGGCGACGCGGTAGGCTTCGGCCATGGTCGGGTAGTTGAAGGTGGTATTGACGAAGTACCGGATCGTGTTCGCCTCGCCCTTCTGCGACATGATGGCCTGGCCGATGTGAATGATCTCCGACGCCTGATCGCCAAAGCAGTGCAGGCCGAGGATCTGCAGCGTCTCCCGATGGAACAGAATTTTCAGCATGCCGACGGTCTGCCCAGTGATCTGTGCGCGCGCCAGACTCTTGAAGAACGCGTGGCCGACTTCGTACGGCACCGAGCGTTCGGTGAGCTCACGCTCGCTGCGACCGACCGAGCTGATCTCGGGCGTGGTATAGATGCCGGTCGGGATCAGATCGATCAGGTGCTCACACGTGCCGGTGAGCAGGTGCGAGACGGCGAAGCGTCCCTGGTCGTACGCGGCGCTGGCGAGGGCGGGAAATCCGATGATGTCACCGACGGCATAGATGTGCGGCAGGGCGGTCTGGTAATTATGGTTCACCGGAATGTTGCCGCGCGAGTCGGGCGCGATGCCGAGCCGATCGAGGCCCAGGCCGTCGGAATTTCCGGTGCGGCCGTTGGCCCACAGCAAAATGTCGGTCTTGAGCTTCTTGCCCGACTTGAGATGCAGCACGACGCCGTCGTCTTCGCCCTCGACGCGTTCGTACTCCTCGTTGTGGCGGATCAACGCGCCTTGCTCGCGCAAGTGATACGAGAGCGCGTCGATGATTTCGTCGTCGAGGAATTCGAGCAGCTTCTTGCGCGTATTGACCAAATTGAGTTTCACGCCGAGGGTGCGGAAGATCGAGGCGTACTCGCAGCCGACGACACCGGCGCCGTAGATGGTGATCGACTGTGGCGTATCTTCGAGCCGCAGGATGGTCTCGCTGTCGAAGATGCGCGGATGGCGGAAATCGACATCAGGCGGACGGTACGGTCGCGAACCGGCGGCGATCACGAACGCGGCCCCTTCAAAGCGTTCGTGCGCGCCTTTGTCCTCTTCGACGTCGATAGCGTGCGGGTCGATGAACGACGCGCGCCCTTGCACCAGTCGGACGCCGTTGCGCTCGTAGAATCCTTGGCGGAGGTTGACCTGCTTGCTGATGACCGAACTGGCGCTCTGCAGCAGCTGCGCAAACGTCAGCCGCGCGGGTTTGAGCAACTCGTGAAACAACGGCGCGTTGGTGAGATCCATCACTTGCCGCACCGCGTAGCGCAGCGCTTTGCTCGGGATCGTGCTCCAATGCGTGCAGCTGCCGCCAACTTCGGCTTGCCGATCGATCACCAGGACCGACTTGCCCTCCTTGGTCGCGCGCATCGCCGCGCCTTCCCCACCGGGTCCGCTGCCAATGACAACGAGGTCGTAGCGAGTTTGCATCGCGCGCAGTGTAGCAAGCACAGCCGCGGATGCC
>JBGOUW010000295.1:0-6444 GCA_041477755.1 Binatia bacterium | reverse complement strand
CAGCCCGCGGCGCCGTCGGTCGCAGGCAACGAGGATCGAAAGTCCATCGCCGTGCTGCCCTTCGTCAACATGAGCTCCGACAAGGAGAACGAGTATTTCAGCGATGGCATTACGGAAGACCTCATCACCGCGCTGTCCAAGGTGTCGGGCTTACACGTCGCGGCGCGCACGTCCTCGTTCGCCTTCAAGGGCAAGAATGAACCCATCGAGAGTATCGGTGCGCAACTGCACGTCGGCGCCGTCCTGGAAGGCAGTGTGGCGAAGGCCGGCAATCAGGTGCGCATCACGGCGCAGCTCATCAATGTCGAGAACGGCTATCATCTCTGGTCCGACAGCTACGACCGCGACCTGCAGGACATCTTCGCCATCCGCAGCCAAGTGGCGCAGACGGTGGCGAAGGCCTTGCAGGTCACCCTCGTTGCCAACGAGCGCCACACGCTCGACCAAAAGCCCACCGAGGACTTGGAAGCCTATCAGCTCTATTTGAAGGGGCGGCATGCGGCCGCGACCTTTGCCGATCCCATCACCGCGATGCGCTATCTGCAGCAGGCGATCGCGCGTGACCCAAACTATGCCTTGGCCTACGACGGCCTGGCCTACTACTACTGGGCCGCCACCGATGGGATCCTGTCGGGAAGTGAGTGTCTGCCGCGCGCCCGCGAGGCGGCCGAGAAGGCGCTGCAGCTCGACCCGTCGTTGGCGGAGGCGCACACCTGGCTGGGCTCGGTGCACTGGTGGTACGACCGTGACTACGCTGCGGCGCGCCGCGAGTTCGAAGCGGCGGTCACAATGCAGCCCGACTTGGCCTCCGCCCATGAAGTGTACGGCTGGTTCTTGGTCGCGGCCGGTCAGGTCGATGAAGGACTCGCCGAGTCGCGGCGCGCAGTCGAGCTGGATCCGCTGTCGTCCGAGACCAACGCCGCGCTGGGCATCAACCTCTACCTTACCCGCCGCTACGATGAGGCGATCAAACAACTGCGCTCCGCCATCAACACGGACCCGGACTACGGCTACGCACACGGGTTCCTCGGACGTGCGTACGCGCGCACCGGCAGATTCTCAGAGGCCATCGCCGAGTTGCACACTGCCATGCAGCCGGTTCCAGGTCCGGAAGCCGAGGCGGCGCTCGGGCGCGCGTACGCTGACGCGGGCGACAGGGGCAAAGCGACCGACGTGCTCAACCATCTGCGCGAGCAGATGCGCGAGCAGTTCGTCTCCGCTGCTTTCCTGGCGACGGTGCACATCGGGCTGGGCGAAGTGGACGAGGCCTTCGCGGCGCTGGAGGAGGCTGCGGCACAGCATTCGTATTACGCCGGGTGGTGGAAGCTCGACCCAGAGCTCGATCCGTTGCGGTCCGACCCGCGATTCACAGCGCTGCTAGAGAAAGTGGGGTTCGACAAGTGAGAGTGTCTCAATCCAATGAACCGGGGATTCAATGCCCCAAGTGCCAGCACGACAACCCGCTCAACGCCAAGTTCTGCCACGAGTGCGGAAGCGCGTTGCCGCGCCGGTGTCCGAGCTGCCAGGCCGAGCTGGCACCGACAATGCGCGGCGCGGCTTGAGCGGAAGGCTCGACCGGCACATCGTTAGTAGGCAGTCGGCGGAGCGCAGTCGGCAGTGCCGCTGCCAACCTCACAACCAACGATTGAGGGCAGACCAACCTGACGCAGCACCGTGGCCTGGTCCCAGTAGATCCGCTCGCACGCCAGCTTGCCGTCGCGGAACTGGACGACCACGACGAAGTCGACCTCGACGACCCGATGCGTCGCCGGTACGCCGGGCAGAAACCACTCCATCCGGTTCGTGTGCGTGAAGCGCGCGTGGATTTCCTCGACCAGTTGGTCGCACCCGTAGACACGATTTGTGGTGGTCATCTCCAAGTCATCCGGCCACGAGCCGATGAAGTCGTCGCGGTAGAAGGCCAGCACCTGCGCGCGGCCCTCGCCGCCGGTATTGACCGGCACGTTATGAACCGACGGATCCTCGACCATCGTCGCCATGGTGGCCTCTACATCCTTCGTCACGAACTCGTGGCGGATGTGCTCGTCCCACAGATGCTCCATCTCGTGTTGCGTCATGAGTTCCTCCACTCCAATCACTCAGAGTTGGTGAATAAATCCCGCGCGACGGTTCCACGCGCGGTGGAAGGGCGGAGCACCGCTCCGCCCTTAAGAGGTTATAGTGCGCCCTCGCGTAGCTTTGGCCGTGAGGCGTCAAGCAGTGTTCCATCTTGGAAACCTCTCCCCCTGACCCTCTCCGATACGGCGAGGGGAAGAGTCCTCACAGACTCTCACTTCTGCAAGAAGGGCAGCAAATCGGTGTGATGTCCGATCATCCGCCATTTCCCGCCTTCTTTGCGGAACAGGTTCGTCGCTCGAATCGAAACCTTCGCCGGTTGACCGTCGGCGTTGGTATTCTCTCCCTGTTCGTAGGTATTGACGATCGCGACATCGCGGCCAACCGTGGTCTGCATCCCTTCGGGCTTGATCGCACCGCCGAGTTTTCTGGCCGCCTGTTCCTCCCAGGTCGCCTGCACCTGGCTCCAGCCGACCTGGAACCCGCCGCCGGGCCCCATGTGCGTCACATCGGCCGCGTGCGACCAGACCTCCTTCATCGGACCCACGTCGCCCGTGAACATCGTGTTCAGGGCCGAGTAGAACCGCGCGGTCGCCTCGCCCACCGCCTTCTCGTCGGCGGCGGACGCATGCGTGGTGCGCGCTAGCGTCAACATCGCGACCGCCAATACGCCAATCGACCAACGTGCTGTCAGTGTCCTTCTCATATGTGTCTCCTTCTTCTCCTGTCCTTCAAGAGGCCTGGCAATCCAGTCCCAGGTGTTGCTCGATGATCGACTGATCGGCCGTGTCGGTCACGCCGTCGAGGTTCAGGTCGTAGACACTCGAAAGGCCGTTCGACTGGCTGTAGAAGCGCCAGTCGTCGAGATCCTGCTGATTGACGACGAGGTCGATGTTGCCATCGCCGGGGCACTCGGGCGCGGAAGCGATGAGCGCGTTCAGTTGCGCCGAGAGTTCGTTGTAATTGCGCTGCTGCTCGGGGGTCAGTGAACCCAGGGAAAGCTCGGTGCCTTCGCGGTCGATTCTTGGCAGCGGACTGGCCTCGTTGATCTCGTAAAACTAGACGTCCGTTGTCTCCACGCACGGCGCCTCGGCCGATTCGTAGATCGGCGAGGTGTTCTCCACGATCTTGTAGCGATCGTTGCGAATGCCAACGGCCGACAAGGGCGTGATGTTGTACAACGACTCGTCCTGCGCGGCGCGGAACGCGTTCACCTGACAGCAGAACTGATAACCCGTGGACGGGATGCCGGCCGTCAACGGATCGTCCGCGCCGGTGCCCCACCAGACGCCGTTGTTGTCCTCGCACACGCTCTTCGAGACCGGGATCTGCGTGCAGCCGCCGGAGATGACGCACGGACCGTTGATGGCACCGTTGGCCTGCAGGTTATTGCCGATCTGGGTGAAGTTCCAGTGACGGATGCTAGCTTGCTGTGGGTTCACCACGTAGGGCAGCATCGCGACGGCGTCGATCGGCCGCGGCACCGCCTGCTGGACGTTGTCGATCCCAGCGATCTCGCCGAACAGCGCATAGAGGTCCGCGACGTTCACCATGTGCGAGACGACGCGATCGGGCTGCTTCACCAACGGTCCGGCGACGATCAGCGGTACCCAGACGCCGGTCTGATACGCCGTGCCCTTGGCGCGCGAGACGTCAAACGGCGCTTTGACGACGGTCCCCAGGGTTCCGTTATCGCCGACGAGGATTACCATCGTGTCGGTCTGTCCGGGTCGGTAGATCAACCGGCCATCTCGACCGCGCCGCGCGAGTCCCGTCTCCACCAGCAGGCGGCCCACCTCGGCATCGAGCGACTCGATCATCAAGTTCGTCACCACCCGCTGGTCGGCAGCGTCGGCGCAATCCAGGCCACTGCTGTCCGCGTTACCCGACGGCAGCTCGCTGGGCGGTGGTTGCATGACCGGAGTATGTGCCGAGGCGAAGCTGACCGTCGCCATCCATGGCCGACCGGCAGGGCGCGCTTTGATCCAGCCGACCGCGGCGTCGACATCGGCGGTGGCGCGAAAACGTCGCGCCCGCGGATCAGAGGCGGGCACCTGGTCGACCGAGCCGTCCTCAAAATTGAGCACTAGCGGTGACACATAGTGACCACTCAATGTTGCGAAGTTGAGATAGTCCGGTCGCGGCACCGTACAGCTCGTACCCGGATCGAAGATTCCGCCGCGGTCCCGGCAAGTGCGCCCCGGCGGGATCGGGCCACTACTAGCCAGCGAGCTGCAGGTGCCGTCGGCCATGTAGCAGGCGCCGAAATCCGCGCCGCCGCCGGCGGCGCCGCGCACGAAGCCGCACGACCAAGTCCCGGGCGGCGCCACGCCGCCGGCCGTGGTGTCAA
Source organism: Binatia bacterium (assembly GCA_041477755.1). Lineage (GTDB taxonomy): Bacteria > Desulfobacterota > Binatia > HRBIN30 > JACQVA1 > JACOST01. Next base: position 2,018 of record JBGOUW010000295.1, on the reverse strand, counting down.
TCGACGATGGGTCGCCGGTCTCATCGAGCCAGCCAGCGAAATAGTTCCAGCCCAGGTCATGCGGCATCCCGTAGCCGGCCGGGTTGTGCCCCTGAAGGCCGAGATGAAATTTGCCGAACAGCGCGCTGTCGTATCCGCGTTGTGCCAGCAGTTTCGGCGTCGTCATCTCGTACGGCGAGACCATCGAGTTCGCCAGATCGTTGGGGCCCAATGCGCCCAGGACGTTGGTGCGCAGTGGAAAGCGGCCCTCGAAGATCACCGCGCGGCTGGTTGTACACGCTGGCATCGCCCACGCGTTGTGAAAGCGAATGCCGGCGCCGGCGAGTTGATCGATGTTCGGCGTGCGCGGCGGCGTCTCTCCGCCGTACCCGAAGAGCCGCATCTGGTCGATGCCGACGTCGTCCATGATGACGAACAGGATATTCGGTGCCGTGACGGTCGTTTGTTGCGGTGCGATGCTGCCGCCACAACCCGGCAGCGCGCAGGCCACCAGGGCGACCAGTGCTACGGCGATGGCCTGGCGCGCCATCGATACGGTCCTCACTATAGATCGAATGGTACCGCTAGTTTGCATGACCGCCGGCTTGTGCACATGCCTTGCCGTCCGATCAACGACCGTTCCACTTCGCCAGAGCTGTACCCCCCGACAGCAGAATCTTGACGAATCTGGAGAGAACGCCAACTCCCTGCCCAGACGGGCGGGCGGCCCGGCCGAAGTGCGGCGCCTCTTCGCACAGGTGGACGTGACCGGCTGGGGTGAGTATGCGATCTCGATTGCCGTACTCGTAACACGGACCTACGCGGTTAGTGGCTTGCCCGGTTAGCTGTTATCGAGGGTCACGGGAAGTCACGGGAGGGACGACCACGCGCCGCTTTGGCGCCGAGCCCATGTTGTAGTAGGAGCTGGCCGCATGAAGGTCGGCGTCCTGCAATTCTTCTCCTGGCCGGATCGCCGCGTACCGATTCGCAATGTCTACGAGCGCGTGCTCGATCGCATCGAGATCATGGACCGCTCGGCCTACGAGGCGGTGTGGTTCGCTGAGCATCATTTCCAATCGTTCAGTGTGTGTCCGTCGATCCACATGATGGCGACGTTGGCGGCGGCCCGCACGCGCCGCATCCGCATCGGCACGGCGGTGTCGCTGGCGGCGTTCTATCATCCGCTGCGACTCGCCGAAGAGGTGGCGCTGCTCGACGTGCTCTCGGGCGGGCGCGTGAACTGGGGCGCCGGGCGCGGCTTTCATCGCCAGGAATTCGAAGTGTTCGGCGTGCCGCCGCAGGAAAGCGCCGCGCGCTTTCGCGAGGCAGTCGACATCGTCCTCGCCGCATGGCGCAACGAACGGCTGACCTTCGCTGGACGTTTCCACGCTTTCGAGAACGTCGAGGTGTTACCCAAACCGCTGCAGCAACCGCACCCGCCGGTGTGGCTCGCGGCGTCGTCGGACGACTCCATCACGCATGCGGCACGCGGCGGCTTCGCCATCTTGATGGACCCGCACTCGACACACACGGAGATCGGCCGGAAGCTCGCGCTCTATCATGCGGAGCTGCGCGCCGCGGGATTCGATCCCGCCGCACGCGAAGTACCGATCGCGCGGCTGGTGGCGATTGCCGACACCACCGCTAAGGCGGAAGAAGTCGCGCGGCGCGGCGCCGGCTGGCTTACTGATTCCTACGCGAACGTACAGGCGACGGCACCCGCAGGGCCGGGGACGTTCATGCCGTTCGCCAGCGCCGATCCTGTCGCGCGCTACCTGAACGGCGTGATCATCCACGGCACCGCCGACACTGTGGCTGCGGAGTTGCGGCGGCTTGAAGCGGAGCTGCCGCTGCACTCGCTGCTGCTTGCGCCGCTGAGCGAGGAGACGTTTCGCCGGTTCACCGACGACGTGCTGCCCAAGCTCTCGCCAGGACTCTGATCGCGCGCAAGGCGAGGATCGATTCGTAGAGAATCCGAGCTAGCACCCGCCCCCCTACCCTTTGGGTACCGACATAGGCTAAATGATGCCGACTACCAT
>JBGOUW010000154.1:0-9690 GCA_041477755.1 Binatia bacterium | reverse complement strand
GATGCGCACGGCGTGTTCTTCGCCAGCAATCTCACGTCCGACAACGACACCGGCCTCGGCAGCTGGACAGTCGAGCAGATCGCGGATGCGATCCGCAGCGGGCACGCGCGCGGTCGGCGGCTCAATTTGTGGAGCATGCCATGGCGGATCTTCGGCACGCTTACTGACGCCGATGCCACCGCAATCGCCAGTTACCTGAAGACCGTACCGCCGGTGCGCAATCGCGTACCGGGCGCGCTGTACTATGGGCTGCTCGAAACGGTGGCGCGCAAGCTACGCGCGCCGCGGCCGGCAGCGGTCCCCCAACGGCTCACACGATCGCCGGGTAGTTTCGGGGAGGAGCCGTCGGCGACGATCGCGCTGGATTTACCACTGCGAGTCATGGCGTGGCTGCAGGCCGTCGCCCTCCTGAGCGGTCTCATCATTTTCGTCGTGGTGGGAGCGCCGGAGCGCGCCCGTCGGCGGTCGCGTCGCTGGCCGGCCATTGCATTCGCGCTGGTGGTGGTTGCGCTGGTCAGCATCGGCGTCGCGATCGCACGTTTTCCCGCCCTCGATATGCTGCCGGCAGAGCCGCTGATACGCACCTTCAACGTGGCACTGCCGATGCCAGTCGGCGCGAACTTCGCCCCCAACACGGTCGCCGTGCTCCAGCGCGGGCGCTATCTGTACGGGGTTGCCTCGTGCGCGTATTGCCACGGCAGCGACGGCAGCGGCGGTAAGAAGATCAGCGCAACAACATTCGGCACCATTTGGATGCCCAACCTCACGCCGCACGAGACGGGCGTGAGCGAGTGGTCCGACGCGGCGCTGTTGCGCGCACTGGCGAGCGGCGTCGGACGCGAAGGCGCTGCATTTCACTGGCAAGCGATGCCATGGACTCAGTTCTCCAACTACAGCGTCGAGGATCAGCACGCACTGCTCGCCTACCTGCGCGCGTTGCCACCCGTCGAGAACGGGATTCCGGCCGCGGTATCACCACAGCCCACCGACTGCGCCGCCTACACCCTTTGGGTACGCGACGGCGATGACACGCCAGGATGTAACTAGACGACGTGAGTAGGTGATGTGAGTAGGCGAAGTCGACAGCCAACGGTCGACGGTTTAGAGTGCACAGCAGCGGAACCCGAATGGCGAAACTCGATCGAGACGAATCCGTGCGCCGGGGAGAGGCGTTGCTGGGTGAGTGGCACGTCGGCGCGGACGCCGACGCCGACGCGCTCCGCACCCACGCCCATCGCGACCCCAGCGCCGATGTCGCCATCGCCGCGCGCCTGGGGGCGCAACCGCACGACGCGAGCGTAGCACTGTTGCACGAGATCGAAGTCCGCAGCGCCGACAAGCTCGTGCACAAGGAAGTGAAACGCGCGCGCTATCGCCTCGAACAGCGCGGCATCGCGCGGCCCGCCGAGCCCGCGGCAGCGGCACCTCCACCGCTGCTCGGCCCGCAACTCGAAGGCTACCTTTCCCCGATCGACGGGCGGGGCGATCAGTTGGTGTGGTTGGTGCGGCCGCTGCCCGGCGGCGGCATCGCGCACTTGCTCGCGGTCATCAACGACCCCGAGGGCATGCGCGACACCGCGCTCCATCACACCACCCGCAAAGCGCTGCGCAGCGCGCGGCAAGATCTGGAGACCAAGCACGAGATCCGTCTCGTCGACGCCGACTGGCGCTACTGCGATTTCTTGATGGACCGCGCCTTTCATTGGGCGGGACAACGTGGCACCCCCATCGAGGGCGACTACCCCGGCTTGCGGGCGCAGCTGGTGCGCACGCCGGCGTCGAGTGATCTGCCAGCATTGATCTGGTCCAAACTCGACGCCGCCGCCATCGCTGCCGAACCCACGCTGCTTGCAACGTCGCCCACGCTGCTCGAAGAGAAGGAATTTCGTACCTGGTTCTTCGACGTCGAGACGTTGAAGCCGTACCTCGACGAGATGCTGCAGGTGAAGGACAGCCCCATCGTACTGAGCCCGGCGCAACAGCAGGAGCGCTTCCGCACCACCATTGAACACGCGCTCGAAGAACTCTTCGGCGGCGAGCGGCAGGCGAGTTACGCGCGCCGGCTGCTGCTGATGGCGTACGTGTTCGCGGTCACGCAACGACTCGATGCGGCACGGCGCACTTGCGCCGTCGCCCTAGCCCTGGAGAAGAGCACCCAGGGTGGGCGCGACGTTCCGCTGTGCGAGCAACTCGTGCGCACCAGCCTCGCCGCCTTCTTCCAAATGGCCGCTGAACAAGAGCAGGAACAGGCGCGCTCATCGCTGATCATGACGCCGCAACAGGCGGCGCAGCAGCGGCGGCGCTAACCGCCTGATGATCCTATCTCTTGCGCGCGTCGGACAACGTCCCGGCGGTTCTACGATACGCGCCGAGGCAGAATGCGCCGTAGAGCGCTGACGCCAGTTCCAGCAAAGCAATGACGGCCGCGCTGGCGATGAATTGCGAGTGAGCGTCCGCCGTGCCGGTCGGCAAATGGCCGATGTTGTCCGGCGATACCATCACGTAGTGATGATACACGCCGAAGAGAAGGGCCCCGAGCATGGAGAGCAAGAACGTCCAGATGCCGAGCCACGCGTAGCGCGTCCAACTGAGCGCCGCCCCGACGATTGGGCCGACGAGGATCACGATGTAGACGAAAGCGTTCTTTGCGGGCGGCAACGCGATCGCGAGCTGATCGTGCGCGCCGCCGTGCCATGCGGCCGCGGCGAAATGGATTGCCACAAGCCCCGTGATCACCATCTTCATAAGAAGTTTCTCTCTCACGCTCCTCGCCCGCTCTCCCATCCCTCAAACCGGCCGGTCGCGCGTTCGACCTACTTGGAACACCGGCAGCCGTCACAGAGCAGGGCGCTGCCGCGGTTCTCCGCCACGCAGGCGTTCTTCGCCTTGAGACGGGCGTCAACATCGGAGAGCGCGTAGACGGTCCCACTCCACGACGACACCGCCGCGGCTTGGCCGAAGAAGTTCGGGGTCGGAAACAAGGCCGGACTGCTAGGCCCGCAGTTGCATTTGAAGTACCCGAACTGGATCGGAGCCGCAGTCTGCGCAACGGCCATACCAGCGAGAGCGAGCGTTAAGGTCAACGTACAAGCGAGGCGCATCATCGCTGCTCCCTACCATACGATCAGGCCCAGAGCCTAGATCGCGCACTGTTGTAACCCCCGCTGTTCGCATTTGTGCGTTCGGCCGCGAACCAATCTGCTGTCAGCCCGGAGCCACCGTGGCATGTGGCTTGCCTCTCTTCCCTTCCAGATCGCAGTGGAGGGGAGAGTCGGATGCAATTGATCGCAACCGGGAAATGGTCGAAGGCAAGGAAGCGTTGGATGATGGTGGTGGCCCTGAAGCGGCCCGCTGGCGTACCGTCGCTCCGGTCGGCGAGCAGCGCCAAGCGTCCGACTCGTCCCACAGAGCAGTGAGTGGTGGTGGAGAATTGAGAGCTTAAGGTCGCGACGCGACAATCCGCGCCTGCGGCTTTCAGCTTTGAACGTTCCATCGCGTCAGCCTGGCCCCCCCAGAACCGCCCGGCGAGGTCCTTGTCCTCCCTACTCGCCGGGCGGACCGCTTCCCTGCCCGGCTTCTGTCGACGGCAACGCAACTGTCCGATCGACCGCAAACACTAGAAACGCATCGCCCACCGTATCGATCAAGCGCGCGGCGCCGTGTGCGTTGGCATCGCGCAACCAACGGTACGCTGCGACGTCGTACACGCCGACGAACTCCGTGGCCCGCACCACCACGAGGCCGGCGCGCGGCTCGTAGCGCGCATCGAGGAAGTACGTTCCGGGGTGCTGGCGCTCCTCCCACCGCCACAACTCGAAACGCGCTTGGTCCCAATCGAGATTCGAATCCGCCAGGTAACGATACGCGTTCAGGCGCGAGCCGATCAGCTGATTGAAGTACGACAGATAGTGCGGGCAGTTCCACCCCGCCTCAATGACCGCGAGCACAACGAGAGCGGTGGCGAGATGGCGCCAGCGCCGCGGGCGTCCATGACCCCACGCCGCACCCGCCAACAGCGCGGCGAACGGAAACACCGGCAAGAGGTAGCGCAGCCCCACTTGCGAGTTGAGGCCGTAGCTCATCTCGATTCCGAACCATGCAATCGGCACCAGCCACACCAGATCGGTGTAGCGGCGATGCCAACGCCACGGTCGCGCGAGCACGAGTATCAGGAACGGCAGCGGTGTCTTGAGTGCGGCCGCGATCAGATAGAACGACGGCAGTCCGCGGTCACTGAGGGTGCCGAGCAAGTACACCGCGCCGCCAGCGGTGCGATCTTGATCCTGTTGCAGCACCTGGTCGAGTCCGGTGAGATACTCATACGGCAACGGAAGCGCGACGCCGCCGATCCAGCCGCGCAGCGACTGCATCACGCGGCTGGCGCACGCCAACTCGCTGACGTTCGTTAGCGGGTGCTGAAACGCGAAGCCGGCACTCAGCACCACCGTCGCAACCACGCCCGTCAGCACGACGGCGGTGAAGGCCGCCTGCGCCACGCGGACCTTCGATTCGATCGGCTCTGCTGTCAGCGTCCGGATCCCCACCATGATCAGGGCCAGCGGTGCCAGCGCCGCGGCCGAGTACTTGGTAAGCAGCGCGAACCCGCAAGCCAGGCCGGCGAGCAGGATGCGTTCGATGGTCGGGTCGAGCAGCATGCGCGCCAGCGAGTAGACCGCGGCGAGGACAGCAAAGGTGGCCGCCGCGTCGGTGGTCGCCACGGCGGCATGTCCGAGCAACGTCGGCAGAGATGCGATCAACACCGTCGCGCCCACCGCGCCGTGCGTACCGTACACTTCGAGCCCCCAGGCGAAGACGAGGACACAGACACCGAGGTAGAAGAGCGCTGTAACGAGGCGACCGCCGTACACCGGCAAATTGTCCACGATGTAGGTGCGCTCGCGCGCGTGCAGCGGCGTCAACGACAATGCGCGCTCGGCGAGGTGGCGATCGAGGCCCAACCAGTTGCCGATCCGCTCGGGCAGCGCTGCCAGTGCCAGCACCGGCAACTTCGACGCCTCGAACGCGCCCGGCCGAACGAAGCTGCCGTCAAAGAGAATGCGATGACCGAAGGCATAGCTGTACGGCTCGTCGTCGGTGAGACTGGTGCGGAAGATCGTGACGCCGATCAAGAGGCTGCCAAGCCCGACTACAGCACCGGCCCAACGGCGGGCGTGGGCTCGGCTCATGAGGCGCGAACGCCGGTGCGGCTCAGGCGGCCTCTCCCGCTTCGTCCGGCGGGCCGTATAGCCGCACCGGCACGATCTGACGGCACGTGGGACACGGAAATTGTTTGATCACGGGATAGCTGGTGACACTGTCGGCGATCCGCCGCAGGTACGCATCACGCGCCAGCACACAACACGGTTGCAACTCATCCGCCATGGGAAACTCCGCGCGCGTGATCCTGCCGACAATCCTCATTGGAATCAAGCTGAGCTGGGGAGTCGTGTTAGTGGATCGTGCCGGGCAGATTCGGTGGTTCTCGCCCACTCCAACCGACATTGCTCGCGAGCACCACTCGCTACTTCCGCTGGAAGCGATCGACGGCGCGATTGTGTTCGGTCAGTGTCACGGAGAACTGGTGCGTGCCATCGCCGCGGGCGACAAAGTAGAGGTAGTCGACGGCCGCCGGCTGCACGACCGCGGCAAGCGCGGCACGCCCGGGATTGCAAATCGGGCCCGGCGGCAAGCCGGGGATGGTGTACGTGTTGTAGCGAGTCGGCTGGCGTAGCTGGGCTTTGGTCAGATTGCCGTCGAACGCCTCGATGCCGTAGATCACCGTCGGATCCGACTGCAAAGGCCAGTGCAAGCGCAAGCGATTGAGAAACACGGCGGCCACCAGCGCCCGCTCACTCGGCGCGCCGGTTTCCTTCTCGACGATCGACGCCAGCGTCACCCACGCTTGGACCGACGTGTCGCGCTGGCGCCGCAGCAAATCCAGCTCGCTCGCGACCGCGCGGAACCGCACGACCATGCGGCGAATGATCTCCGCGGGCGAGTCGCTCCATTGCGCCGCATAGGTGTCGGGGAACAAGTAGCCCTCCACCCCGCTCGCCGGCAGATCCAAATCGGCGAGCAAGTTGGGGTCGCGCGCCGCCAGCATGAACGCATCAGCACCACCGAAGCCTTGCGCGGCCCAGATCGTGGCGACCTGCTCGACCGTGCTGCCTTCGGGGATGGTCACGCGATGGAGCGCCGCCAATGGGGAGCGCAGCAGGTCGAGCACCTCGATCGGCGTCAGCGCGTGCTCGAAGCGATAGTCGCCGTGGCGTACCTGGCGATCGAGCGCGTTCACACGCGCCCACAGCGAGAGCAGCCAGCCATGTCGCACGATGCCGGCCGCTTGCAGGCGGTTGGCCACCGTGCGGAAGTGGTCACCGGGCGTCACGCTCACCACCACACCAGCCTCCGGCAGCGGCTGTGGCCGGTCCAACTCGCGCCACGCAAGCAAAGCCGCTCCCGCCACCGCGCCCGCGGCCACCAGCAGCAGCACCACGATGCTCACGAACAGTTTGCGCACGGCGGCAAGATAGCGGAGAAGGTCGGGGCAACGCCACGCGTGCCCCGGGTTGATCATCGCCGGCTGCGTATCGGTCGGGCTGAAAGCGCGAGGAAAGCCCGGTTGTCATATCCACTACTTCGTACTCTGATCGGATTTATCCTCTGGACCTTGTCGCAGCCGGTCTCATGCCACTCGCGGGCAGTAGTGCCCATGCCGACAGCGGAATCGGCCCCCTGCTGGACCGCCGGGCAAGTGTGGTCAAGCCCTCGCGCCAAAGTTTTTTTTCTTCCTCTTCACACCAAAGGGCTTGACTCTCCCGATGCGGGCGTTTAAATACGCCCATCGGCATTCCCGTCAGCAGTGCGACGAACTTGGTCTTGAAGACGGGACCTGAGCGCGGCGTTGATCCCAACCTTTCCATCCCAAACCTGATGCAGACCCAGCAGTGCTAGGCTTGGGTCGCCCACGTGCGTGTGACACGGCAGAAGCATAATCCCGGCCTAAGGTCCAAGCGGGAGCCAGCGGCCCCCCGCAAGCGATCGGTCTCGATGCCGTCGCCCGCTTCTGGGCGCGCGGCGCGCGGATCGGAGCTGACGACCACGGCGTCGACCTTCGACGATCTCGGCGAGGCGTTACCGCAGGATATCGCCCGCGGTGAGGAGATCGAAGGGGTCATCTCCATGCTGGGCGAGATGGACGTTGATGCGGTCGAGACCCTCGCCGACGCTGCCGTCCCCAAGGAAACGGAAGAGAAAGAAGAATGGGGCGAAGAGGAACGCGAGGAGAAGAGCTACGCCGAAGACACCTCCGATCCCGTTCGCATGTACCTCCAGGAGATGGGGGCCGTTTCGCTGCTCACCCGCGAGCAGGAAGTCGAGATCGCCAAGCAGATCGAAACCGGCGAACGCGAGGTGACCGACCAGGTGCTCGCCCTGCAGTTCACGATCAACTATCTGCTGCAGCTCGCTGATTTCATCAAGGCCGGCGAGATGGCCGAGCGCGATCTGCAGGACGAAGAGTCGACCGAAGAAGAGGAAGAGGGCGAAACCCCCGAAGAGCATATCGAGCAGCAAGCGAAAAACGAGGGCGCGATCCTCAAGCTGCTCGAGAAACTACGCCGGTACGTTGCCGACCAGGGCGAGGCTGAGGCAGCCGAACGCAAGGCACGCCACATGCCACGCCACAAGCAGGTCGAACGACGGCTCAAGCAAGCCAATCAACGCGTGCGCCAGACGCTCGATCAGCTCCAGATCGGCCGCCATCACATCAACACTATCGTCGAACGGCTGCGCAAAGGGGCCATCTTCATTCGCCAACAACACGAGGTGATTCGGCGCTACGAACATCGTCTGCGGCGGCCCGTTACCGAAGTGCTCAAGATCGGCACTCGTCTCAAGGCTGAAGATGGACGGTCGGTGGCCAGCGCCAGCCGACAGCTGAGGCTGCAGCCCGACGACGCTCGGCGGGTGGTCGACGAGCTCCGCACCGCACGCCGCCACATCGGCGAAGCGGAACGCGAAGTGAGCATGGACGAGGACGAACTCAACCGCGTCCTCTCCGTCGTCCGCGCCGGCGAGAACAAGGCGCAGGATGGAAAAAAGAAGCTGATCGAAGCCAATCTCCGCCTCGTGGTCAGCATCGCCAAGCGGTACACCAACCGCGGCCTCGGCTTTCTCGACCTCGTGCAAGAGGGCAACATCGGCCTGATGCGCGCGGTGGAGAAGTTCGAGTACCAGCGCGGCTACAAGTTCTCGACCTACGCCACGTGGTGGATTCGGCAGTCGGTCAGTCGCGCCATCGCCGATCAGGCCCGCACAATTCGTATTCCCGTGCACATGATCGAGACCATCAACAAGGTGGTCCGCTCGTCGCGCTATCTGGTGCAACAGCTCGGCCGCGAACCGACCCCCGAGGAAATCGCGGCCAAGATGGAGATGCCGCTCGACAAGGTCCGCAAGGTACTCCGCATCGTCAAAGAGCCGGTCTCTTTGGAGACGCCGATCGGCGATGAAGAGGAGAGTTCCCTGGGCGACTTCGTTGAGGATCGCCAGACCGTGTCGCCGTCTGACGCGGCGGTTTACACCAGCCTGGAAGAGCAGACGCGCAAGGTGTTGGCGACGCTGACCCCACGCGAAGAGCAGATTCTACGCATGCGCTTTGGTATCGGAGAGAAATCGGATTACACCCTGGAAGAGGTGGGCCAGCGATTTGCGGTGACGCGCGAACGCATCCGGCAGATCGAGGCCAAGGCGCTGCGCAAGCTGCGCCACCCCAGCCGGGCGAAGAGTATCGAGGCGTTTGTCGGCAATTGAGTCGTCAAATTGAGCCTCGTGTGGAGGAGTAGTATGATGATCAAACAAAATCTCGAGAAGGAGCTGCGCAATTGGCGCGAAGCTCGAGCCCGCAAACAGAGCGGGCGGCAAACGCCGACCGATCGGCGTACGTTGCGGGTGAATGGGCAGGAGGTGGTGGTGGTTACGAAGCCCAAGCGGGCTCTCGCCTAACACGCTTCACGGCCGTCTACCGGCCGGACACTTCCTGATACACGCTTCGTTCCAACAAACTCGCGGCGGCGACTGCCTCACCGCAGTCGGTGAGGCTTGCCTGCACCTTGTCTTCGGTTGACTGGTTTGGCTTCGCCCACTAGACGATGTGCAACCTGGCATGAGTTCCGGACCCTTCCGCCTGTTTGTTGCGGCGCTCCTCGGCACGCTCACACTGAGTGCGGCGCCGCTGTCAGCGCGCCAGCTCAACTGCGCAGCCGTGCGCGCGTCGCTAACAGCCGGCAAGGCTCCGGCTGACGTGGCCATGCAGTTCCACACCTCGACTCGCCGGGTCTTCGAGTGCAAGACCGGCAAGGATCAACATCACCACCGTACGCCCGGGAGCGCCCATGGGCTTCATGATCGGTCCCTGGTGCGCCCAACTCACACCCCAATTCCAGAACGTGATCAGGCCACGCCGCTGGTACCGACCCCCGAATCGCCGCGACGTGGCACTCGCGGCTGAGTCGGCATCCGCGCAGGTTGCCTCGGCTAGTACGCGTCGGTAACGTGAATCCGAATGATGAGGCGAGGCATTGCCGTGTGCGTGGCTCTCGCAGTGGTCCTCGCCGCGCCCGAGGCGGCGCGCGCCGGGGGAACACGTTACGTGCTCGGCCCCGGTAGTTCGATTACCTCGACCTGCCG
>JBGOUW010000621.1:0-2812 GCA_041477755.1 Binatia bacterium | reverse complement strand
CACTGCCGGAACACTCGCGGTCGCCTCTGCGTCAGGCGCAACCTGACTCCCAACGTTTTTCTGAGGCGGGATGGATTCATGATTGGCCCCGCTCGTGGCACCGGATGCAGAAATCCTCGCGGTGGCAACTGCTGCAGCGCATCGGATTGGCGGTGGCCTCGATTCCGTGGAAGGAACGGAAATTCCGATCGTGCATGCGCATCTGAATGGTGTCGCGACGCTCGTGGCAATCGATGCACTCGGCTTGACGGTGACAGGTTTCGCACGGCGCCGAGTTCACCTGTGCGGCGCGCCCATGCACCCGCTCCCAGGCCACATCGTGATCGGCGGGGCGGAGCGCCGCCAGGTTCTGGTGGCAGCTCGTGCACGTGTCAGGCGCGGCCGGGTTCCGCGTCTCGCCCGGACCATGGCAGAAATGGCATGCGCCGCTGCCGGGGTACTGCGCGTGCGCCGACAGCTCGCGTGCGAGCGGCTCGGTGCCGCTGTCGACGAGCGCATCGAAGCGGTGGCAGTCGACACAGGTCACCTGCGTTTTGGCGAGCGCGGCGGTGTGACGAGCATGATCGAATTTGTTGCGCGCGTCGGCGGTGGTGGGAGCTGCCGGGCTGGCGCGCTTCTGCAGCAACCGATTCGACGGCAGATATTGCCGGCAGGCTGCAACGAAGAATCCGGCCGCGAGCAGCGCCAGTAAGCAGACGGTCAGACGCCGCGTCACGAGGCCGCTCCTTTCTGCTCGCCTCGCTTCAAGCTGCGGTGGAAGTTGTAGGTGACGAAGAATCCGAAGCGGAAATCCTCGTTGAAGCGGTTGTTGTGAATGCCTTCGACGTTCACTTCGCCCGTCAGGCCGGGCACGATGACGAAGCCGACGCCAAGTAACCCACTGAGCGCGGTACCCGACTGGTTGCGCTCCTTGTCGTAGCCCGTCACGTCGAACGTGGATCGCAGCCAGAGGTCTTGGTACACACGGTTCTGGTAGGAGATCTTTCCCCCGTTGACGCTGCCCGCGTCGCTGTCGATGACGTAGTACTGGACGCGCACGATTTCGAGCCCATCGCCACCGGGCAGCCATACCAGCCCGGAGCTGGCGACGTGCGAGTTCTCGACTTGCGTACTCTCGATGTGGTCGTAGTGTTGGAACGAGTAGTCCACGAAGTGCGATAGCGTCGAGGTGAGGGTGTGCGATATCCCGGCCCGCCATTGGGTCATGGCGCTGGCCGCAAACACCTCGAAGAGTGCGTCTTCGCGGGTGTTGAGGTTGCTGTTCGGAACGGTGTGCTCGTGGTCCTGTGGCTTGTAGTAGGTGCCCTCGACGTTGAACTTGAGACGCGGCGTCCAGAAGACATCGACGCCGCCCGTGCCCTCGTCGAAGTTCCAATGATCGACATCGTAGGCCATCGATCCGTAAAACCTCGGCACGCCGGGCAACTCCGTGAAGACGCGGCTGGCCGTGCTGGTTACGAGGTGGCGCAGCACGTGATCCTCGCGCGCCTGCCCGAAGTACCCGAGCGACAGCTGCGTGCTCTTCCACTGCGCGGCGCGGACGCTGCCGCCCCAGATCGCTTCTTCCTGTGAAATGATGTTGGTGGAGTAGGTCGGCTCGAAGTAGCGCGGCGCGCCGCCAAACAAAGTGAAAGACACCGGCCAGCCGCGATCGATGCGCACCTTGCCGGCATCGGCAACGTAGACCCCGGTTGGTCCCTCGCTCAAGAACTGGCGCCCGACGGTCATGTCAATTCCGGGGATCGCGGCCGGCACGCGCAACGCGCCTTCGTAAAAATCCGAAGCGCCCTGATCGATGCCGAAGTCTTGCTCCAGCCGGGCGAACGAGTCGAATCTGGTGCCGTGACGCAGACCAGTCAGGCTCAGGTTGCTGTAGAGATCGACCGGCACCTCGGTCCGCCTGGTCTGGTCGCCGTCACGAACCTGCCCGAGCAATGCGAGATTGCCAGATAGTTCCTGCGCACGCACGGACGGCACCAAGAGCAGTGCCGCGGTGTATGCACACAGGAAACCAATCCGCGATCGACTCCGCGACACAACCCCCCCCTTACTTTCCTATTCTCATGCCGGATGAATCGCCCCTCCAAGAAAATTGCGGCGGACCCCGCAGCAGAGTCCGCCGCCGCGACGTTGGTGAACAGTGCCTCGATCAGATTGGCGGCACCTCCACTTCCAGCGCGTCTTCGAGCGCGGCTTTGGCCGCCGAGAGCGATCCGAAGGTGAACGAAGGATTGTGGACACCCTTGCTGTTGTCGCCGTGAATGAGGAAGTAGTTCCAGCCGGCTCGAACGAGCACGTTGTCTGCGGGGATCACCTTGGTCGTTCCATCGGTCGTGAAGTCACCCAGCTGCACCGCGGCTTGAGCGAGGCTGAGCGTATGCGGAGGCTGCCCCGGCGGGCTGTAAGTGAAGCTCACAAGATTCTTGAACTTCACGACGAAGCCCTGTTGCCCGTGCGGCTCAGTGGGTTCGACGATTGAATCGATGGTGCTAACCGCAACCTGCACTTTGCCGCTCTTCAGATCGTACGTGATGCCGTTAATCGTGTGCGGCGTGTAATCCTGAATGAAGATCGTCCCTGCGGCTGTGATCTTCGCCAGCAGGTACTTCGACATGGTGGCGGCCAAAGCCTTGGTCTCCAGCTCCGCGCTCTCCTGAAGCGTGCCGCCATCGAAGACACCGTGACACTGCACACAGATCGTCAAGCTCGGCGTGAAAGTGTGATTCGTGCCCGCGCCACTGAAGCTGAACTCCGCCGGCGGCGGGGTGAGCTCCATGTGGCACGTCGTACAGGTGTCGGCGATGAAGGAGTG
>JBGOUW010000489.1:0-3829 GCA_041477755.1 Binatia bacterium | reverse complement strand
GGTACGCTCGGGAATTGCGCTCACGTGCGAGCCGCCGAGGATGGTCGTCACCCCCGGCGCAAGCTGCTTCACGCGGTCCGCGATGCGCGCCGCGTTGGTCACGGAGATTGTGGTTGCGGAGAGCCCGAGGTAATCGGGGCGCAGCGCGGCAATCTGCCGGCTCACCTCGTCGAGCGGCGTGCCTTGTTCCTTCGCGTCGATCAGGTGAACGCGGTAGCCGCGTTGGCGAGCCACCGCGGCGAGGATCAGCACGCCCATGCCGGGGATCGTCTCCTCGCCTTGTCGCAGCCGATCCATGCTGCGATCCCAGAAGACATAGGGCGGTTCACACAGCACCAGCGTCTTCGCCGCGCTCACGTCGCGCTCGCTCACCGTCAGCATGCGCGCGACGCTACATCACCACGGTGGGCAGCGGCAAGCGTCAGGGGACAGGGGTTGGGGATCGGGGATTGGGGTCGGACCAGGCTCCGAACACCAGTGTTGCATCTCTCAAATTTCAGTAGCGTCGAGGCTCGAACGTATTTTCGCGTGACCGTCTTCTCCGCCTCTCTCTCTGGAGACTGTCGATTTTCTCGGTCGTTCACGATGACCTCGTACGCGCAAACCGGTAGAGTGAATTTGTCGGGTGGAGGAGCGGATGGGATGGATCAAGCGGCCGACGAAGCGAGTCACCAATACCGGGCAGCAGGGCTTTGGGTTTACCGTGCCCCCCCTGCCTGGGCCGAGCGAGCCAACGCCTGTGGCGGACGATCGGTTCAAGGACGACGATCCGTACAGCATCTTCATGGGTGAGCGGCGCCTCGATACCTACCTCGCGGACGCCGAGATGGGGTGGGGGTTGGAGCTGCGCCGGGTGTTGGGGAAGTTGGACTACTCGATGCTGACGGCCCGGTACTCGGAGCGCGGGCGCCAGGCGTTTCACCCGCGCACCGTGCTGGGACTGATCTTCTACGGACTGTTCGTACGACAGAAGGCCCTGCGCGATTTGGAGCGGCTCAGCAAACTGGACGTGGGCGCCATGTGGATCTGTGGCGGCCATCGAATCGATCACAGCACCGTGGGCAAGTTCGTGCACCAGCACGCGGCGCGGTTGAGCACGGAGTTCTTCATCGCCGTGACCGGCTGGGTCGTGCGGGAGATGAAGTTGCGGCCCGGGGTAAGCAGCATCGACGGGACCGTGATCGAATCGGCCGGCAGTCATTGGCGCGCCATCGGCGCCGAAGCCGCCCGACAGCAAGCGGAGCAGGCGCGACACGCAGCCGAGGCGGCACCGCACGACCCGGATCTGCAGGATGCGGCTACGGCGGCGACCGCCGTGGCCGCCGTGGCGCAGGAGCGCTGCGCGCGACGCGAAGCCCAGGGCAAGAAGAGTGACACGGTGGCGGTCGTGCCGAGCGATCTGGAGGCCGTCATCCAGCCGCGCAAAGATGGGGCCCAGCGGCCGGGCTACAAGCCCTCCACTCTGATGCACGAGGCCGGCGTGATCATTGGCCAGCACGTCCATCCGAGCAGCGAGACGGCGGCCGTCGTGCCGTTGCTCCACCAGCACACCGCGATCTTTGGGGAGGCGCCGCCGACGTTGCTGATGGACGCGGGGTACCACCACGGGCCGTTGCTCGGCGAGTTGGTGCACCGCGATATCGATGTGCTGTGTCCATCGGGCCAAGCGATGGGCGATGACGACTGGGAGAAGAAGGGGGCCAACGGGCTCTTTGGCAAGAGCCCGTTTCACTTCGATGAGGATCGCGATGCGTACCAGTGCCCCGCCGGCGCATGGCTGACCTCTGCCGATCACGGCAAGGACGCGCAGGGGCGGGCCTATCGACGGTATCGGACCACAGGCTGTGAGCAATGCGGACTTAGAGCTCAGTGCACGCAGAGCCGGGACGGGCGCAGCGTCAAGCGCTACGCCGGCGATGAGTACAAGGACGCCATGGGGCTCGTGCTGCAACAACCTCGCGCCCGCCGGGTCTATGGGCGTCGGATGGTGATTGGCGAGCCGGTGCATGCGGAGCTGCGCGAACGGCTCGGGCGGCGGCGCTTTCACCGCGGCGGGCTCACCGGCGTGCGAGGCGAGTTCGCATTGTACTGCATCGCCTTCAACCTCAAGAAGGCACTGTCCCGCCGGGCAGTGGTCTTGGTTTTCGTTGTATACCGCCTTCCCGACCCACCCAGACATCACGTCGCGCTGGTGTGGGCGATAGCCGGTATGGACGTCTTCCATGGCGAATAGCTCAACCTCTCGTCTTGTCCCCGCTCGGTTGGCCATTTATCGACAGTCTCAGGGGGAGAGGGAATCTGGGCGCTTCTGGCGTTCATCGGCGGTTTCATTCGCTTGCGGAGAGAATCGTGCGCGGAACGTTGCTCTCTGAAATTCACTCGGTCGCGGCGGACGCCGAGGCGTTTTTCGAACTCGCGGAGCGCCAAGGCTGGGGCGACGGACTGCCGCTGATTCCGCCGACGGCGGAGCGCGTGCAAGCGATGCTCGATTTCATAAGCGAAGCGCCGGAGGCGAGTGTGGGCATCGTTGAGCCGCAACGCGGCGAGGCAACGGCCGAGAAGATTGCGATCAACGCGGTGATGGCAGGGTGCCGACCCGAGTCCTTTCCGGTCGTCGTCGCGGCCGTGCGGGCGGTCTGCGATCCGCGCTTCAATCTCTACGCGCTCAACACCACCACCTGCTGCGCGACGCCGGCGCTGATGATCAACGGCCCGGCGCGCCACGCCCTCGGCATCGAGTGCGGGTACAGTTGCCTCGGCCACAATGGCCGTGCCAACGCGACCATCGGGCGCGCGTTGCGACTGGTAATGCGCAACGTCGGCGGCTCGATCCCGGGCGGCGTGAGCAAGTCGACCTTCGGTCAACCCGGGCGCATCTCCCTCTGCTTCGGCGAGTGGGAAGAGAAGAGTCCGTGGGAACCGTTCCATGTACGCCGCGGCTTCAACTGCGACGAGAACGTTGTCACGGTGCACTGCGCCACCGGCACGCAGGACATCGCCGACGTGTGGGCGGAGACCGGCGAGGAACTGATTTGGGTGCTGGCGCACTCGATCGATTGGATCGGCAACAACAAGGTGCTGGTGCCGCAGAAGGACGGCGAGATGCTTCTGCTACTCTGTCCCGATTTTGCGTACAAGATCGCACGCGACGGCTTGTCGATCGCCGACGTGCAACGGATGCTGCACGAGCAGACACGCACGCCGATAGAACGCTGGCACCGCAACCACTGGCCGAAATTGGAAATGCGTGGCTATGTGGAGGACGGCACGGTACCGTTGTGCGAGCGGCCGGAGCAATTCCTCATTGCCGTTGCCGGCGGTGAAGGCGGACATCATGCCATCAGCTTTTGCAGCTTTGGCCTGACGATGTCGGTGTCACAGAAATTTTCACTCACATCCGACATCACCGAGGGCGAGTCGTGTCCGCTGCCGGTGCGACCGCCCGGTATCTGACCATGCGATCGGTCTCGCTCAAGTCGGAACAGTTCACCGAATCCATCATCCGCGGCATGACGCGGCTGTGCGAGCAGCACGGCGGCATCAACCTGGCTCAGGGCTTCCCGGATTTTCCGGCGCCCATGGAGCTGAAGGATGCGGCCAAGCGCGCCATCGACGCCGATTTCAATCAGTACGCAGTGACCTGGGGCGTGCGCGAGTTTCGCGCAGCGATCGCCGCAAAGATGACGCGCTACAACCGTGTGCCGTGCGATCCCGAGACCGAAGTCACGGTGACCTGCGGCTCTACGGAAGCGATGATCGCGACGCTGTTGGCGGTCGTGAATCCCGGCGACGAGATCGTGATCTTCGAGCCGTTCTACGAGAACTATGG
>JBGOUW010000471.1:0-4026 GCA_041477755.1 Binatia bacterium | reverse complement strand
TGTCACGATCGCCCCGTTTCGCATCGCCGCGGACGTGCCGCCGGGAACCGCCGTGAACTTCACCCTGCCCGGAACCACGATCCCGGGGGTGTTGGTCCGGCTCAACGACGACGAGTACGCCGCGTTCGATCAGCGCTGTCCGCATTTGGGCTGCCCCGTGCAGTGGTCGGCCGCACGGGAGCGTTTCGAGTGTCCCTGTCACCGCGCCGTCTTCGACGGCCCGAACGGTCGCCTGGTCTCGGGACCACCGCGACGCGGCCTGCGACGGATCCGTGTCGAGTGTCGCGGCAGCGAAGTGTGGGGGCTGCCCGCGCACGACGAAGATGAAGACGATGACGACGACGAGAGGAGTGCGTAATGCAGCTACGGGAGTTTGCGCGGGCCGGGCACTGGCCGACGTTGGTGTGTGCGTTTCTCTACTTCGATCTTAGCTTCATGCTGTGGATGCTGCTGGGCGCGCTGGGCGTGTTCATCGCGCAAGAGTTCGGGCTGACCCCGGCCGAGAAGGGTCTGTTGGTCGCGCTGCCGATCCTCTCCGGTGCTGCGCTCCGGTTGGTGTTGGGCGCAGCCAGTGACCGCTGGGGCGCGCGGCGCGTGGGGATCGTCGGCATGCTGCTCACGGCACTGCCGCTCGTGTGGGGTGGGTTTGCGATGAGCAGCTTTGCGGATGGGTTGGGGGTGGGTGCGCTGCTCGGCGTGGCGGGTGCCAGCTTCGCGGTGGCGTTGCCGCTGGCGAGTCGCTGGTACCCGCCCCGCTATCAGGGGATCGCGATGGGAATCGCGGGCGCCGGCAACTCGGGTACGGTGCTGGCGGCGTTGTTCGCGCCGCGCTTGGCGGAACACTTCGGCTGGCGCGGCGTCTTTCAGCTCGCGCTGATTCCGCTCCTGATCGTGTTGTGCGGCTTCGCACTATTCGCGCGCGACAATCCGGAACAGCCGGCACGCGCCACTCGCTACGCGCAGCTCCTGCGCGAACGCGATCTCTGGTGGTTGAATCTCTTCTACACGATCACCTTCGGTGGCTTCGTCGGCCTCGCGAGTTTTCTGCCGATCTTCTTTTCTGACCAGTACGGGTGCTCACCCGTTGCAGCGGGCACCTGGGCAGCGGCGTGTGTGTTTGCGGGCAGCTTCCTCCGTCCGTTCGGTGGATCGCTGGCTGATCGACTCGGCGGCGTGCGGGTACTGGGAGTGCTTTACGTCATCGTGACTGCGCTGGGCGCGCTGTTGGCGCAACTGCCTGCGTTTCCGCTCGCGGTTGCCACGCTCGTTCTGATGTCCGGTAGTCTCGGCATGGGCAACGGCGCGGTGTTCCAGTTGGTCGGGCAGCGTTTCCATCGCGACGTGGGGCTGGCCACCGGCGTGGTCGGTGCGTGTGGCGGGGTCGGCGGCTTCTTGCTGCCGTCAACGCTCGGCGTGCTCAAGCAAGTGGCGGGCTCGTACGGCTTCGGGTTCGCGGTCTTTGCATTAGCCGCCGCCGTCGCCGCGCTCGCCTTGATGCTGGCGCAACGCGAATGGCAACGTACTTGGGCGCGCGCCACGCTCGAACCGACGAAGTGACCGCGGGCGACGCAGCGTCCTCGCCCGACGCCAGCGCCCCTAAAGCACTGGCCGGACGTGGCCGCGCCTCCGCGTCGCTGGTGTGCGCCGCAAACCGGGGCTTGCCCACGTTGACTGTCTTGTTGATAGTGTGCGCTGCCCTAGTGTGGCTACGTTGAGACGAGCTATGCGATCATGGTGACGATGGCGAAGGAGTGGGCCCGCGACCGTCTACTTGCGTTTCTCGAAGGCATGGAGATGGAGGAGAATGCAAATCACCGGAACGGCAACAGGAAGACAGCTCTGGCGTCGGCTCAGCATTGGGATGGTCTTGGCCGTCCTCGTCAACTCAGAGGTGACCCGAGCTGAGGTGACGCTCGACCAGATTTCGCCAAAACTGTCGGTGGCCGCCAGTCTCCGCACCCGTTGGGAGCTGTGGAACTGGTTCGAACCACACGGGACGCAGAACAACGACTACGACTTCATCGGGACGGTCGCGCGAACATCACTGAAGTGGAAGGACGATGCCTTCGATGTCTTCGTCGAGGCGCAGAACTCTGCCCTCATCGATCTGCCCACCACGGCGTCGGCACCGCCGCCCCAGGGGAATCTGGGACTCGGCGGAGTCTACTACCAGCAGAACCGCGCCCGTAACGACGCCAGCATCTTTCTCAAGCAAGGCTACCTCACCCTCAAGCAGGTTGGCATTCCGGGCCTGGCGGTGAAAGGTGGGCGCTTCGAGTTCTCCGAGGGCAATGAAGTCCTCTCCGGCGATCCGACGGTCGACTGGCTGAAGAACCAGCGCATCGCACAACGACTGATCGGGCCGTTTGGCTGGTCGGATGTCGGCCGTGCCTTCGACGGCGGCACAGCGGCGTGGAATCAGGCGCCGTACAACATCACCGTCATGGCCTCGCATCCGACCGCGGGCGGCTTCGATCTCAACGGGATGCCTGACATCGATGACATCGACGTGGCTTACGCCGGCTTCAATCTCACCAAGTTGCTGGCGTCATCCACCACCGATGCCCGGCTCTTCTACATCTACTACGACGATCGTCGTCACCAAGTGAAGTCGGACAATCGGCCACTGAAAGTGCGCGCCGGCGCAGACCGCTACGACGACATTCAGATTTCTACCGAAGGCGCAAACCTCATTCACCTGCTGCCGACCGCCGCTGGGCCGATCGATGTGTTACTGTGGGGAGCGATCCAGCAAGGTGACTGGGGGTTGCTCGGTCACGACGCCTGGAGCTGGGACGTGGAAGCCGGTTGGCAACCCGCCGCGTTGCCCTGGAAGCCGTGGCTGCGGCTTGCGGTGACGCGCAACTCCGGCGACGACAACCCGAACGACGGCGACCACCGCACCTTCTTTCAGATTCTCCCCACCGCGCGACCCTATGCGCTCTCGACCTTCTACAACATGCTGAACACCACCGACATCTTTCAGGAAGTCATCGTGCGCCCGATCACGGGTTTGGTCTCACGCACCGATGCGCACGTGCTGCGCCTGACGGAGTCGCACGACCTCTGGTATCAAGGATCCGGCGCGACCTTCGGCAATTCCAATCGACCCGAGGGATTCGGATTCTCCGGTCGGCCCGCCAGCAACCTGCACGAATTGTTCACCGTGCTTGAGACCTCGCTCGGATACGATTGGAATTCGTATCTCAATACCGGCCTCTACTACGGCCACGTCTTCGGCGGTGGGGTGATCCGCAATATTTTCGCCGGTGACGACGCGGACTTCGGGTACTTCGAGATGACGCTGAAGCTCTGATTGCAACCTTGACTTTCACCGGCCTGGCTGACGTAGTGTCGCGCTGTGCGAGACGAACGACCCACTCTGAGCATTCCGAAGGAACAGTTCCGCACGCTGTTGGCCGAGACCGGGCGACGCATGGGGTTGACCGAGGCGGCTCTCAGCGAGTTGGTGAAGCGTGCCCAGCTCGGGCGCTGGCAAAAGAACCAAGAGATCTTCACCCCCGATGACGCGGCAGACCTGGTGAACTTTTTGGTTGCGGGCGCGGTCAAGGTTACTTGCCCGTCCGGCAACGGCACGGTGTTGGTGCAGCTGGTGCGACCGGGGCAGTTCTTTGGTCTCAATTGGTTCGCCGAGCGCGGCCGCCCACGCCTGTTCGGCGCTACGGCGTTCACGGACTGCACGGTGGCGATGGTGACCAGCGAGATGATGGCGACGCTGATCAGCGACTCGCCGCCACAATCGGTGATGCGCATCATGTCTTACAGCTGGCGGGCGCTCAGTCGCCTGCTGTATCAGAAGTGCTGCCTGCTGGGCCTACGCCTGGAAGACCGCCTCAAGCGGGAGCTGGGCGTGCTCGCGCGGGACTTCGGCCGCGAGCATGACGGCGGGATGGTGATCGATCTGCCGCTCACGCACGCCGACCTCGCCGAATTTGCGATCGCCTCGCGCGCCAATGTGGCGCGCGTGATGAAACAGTTTGAGCGCAACGGCCTGGTGTCGCGCCT
>JBGOUW010000233.1:0-7571 GCA_041477755.1 Binatia bacterium | reverse complement strand
TGCGCGCGACATCCGGCAGCGCAAGCAGGCCGAGCTGGCGCTGCGTGAAAGCGAAGAGAAGTACCGCGCCATTCTCGAGAGCATCGAAGACGGTTACTACGAAGTCGATCTGGCGGGCCACTTGACCTTCTCCAACGACGCCTTGAGCCGCATCTCCGGCGCCCGCGCCGACGAGCTGAAGGGAATGAACTATCGCACCTACACGGCTCCGGAAATCGTCCCCGAGATCTATCGAGTGTTCAATCACGTCTACCAGACCGGCGAGCCGGTCGAGCGGTTTGACTGGAAAGTGCTCCGGCATGATGGCAGCCGGCGAACCCTCGAAGCATCGGTCTCGCTGATACGCGACGCGAGCGGCCAGCCGGTGGGATTCCGCGGCGTAACGCGCGACGTCACGGACCGGAAGCGCGCCGAGCAAGAGCTGCAAGCGGCCAAGGCGGTCGCCGAAGCCGCCAATCGGTCGAAGAGCGAATTTCTCGCCAACATGAGTCACGAGATTCGGACTCCGATGAACGTGATCATCGGGATGACCGACATGGCACTCGAGGCGGACTTGCCGCTGGAGCCGCGCGGGTATCTCGAAACCGTCAAATCGTCCGCTTATTCGCTGTTGACCGTGATCAACGACATCCTGGACTTCTCGCGCGTGGAGGCCGGAAAGCTGCAATTGGAGTCGCGCCCGTTTTCCTTGCGCGACAGCATCGCGGACACGTTGAAGACGATGGCTGGGCATGCGCACACGAAGGGCGTCGCGCTGAGTCATCGCATCGCTCCCGAGTTGCCCGACGCCGTGGTTGGTGATGCAGCGCGTTTGGGGCAAGTGCTGCTGAACTTGGTCGGCAACGCCATCAAGTTCACCGATCGAGGCCAGATCACCGTCGGCGCCACGATCGAGTCATCGACCCCTCAATCGGTCGAAATCCATTTCGCAGTGTCGGACACCGGAATCGGCATTCCCGCCGACAAGCTCCAGGCGATCTTTGAGCCGTTCGAGCAAGCCGACGGCTCCACCACCCGCACCTACGGTGGCACCGGACTCGGCTTGGCGATTTGCCGGCGACTCGTGGACTTGATGGGCGGGCGCATTTGGGCGGAAAGCATCGTTGGCGAAGGCAGCATGTTTCACTTCACCGCACGCCTCGGTTGGGGCCAAGACCGCATGAACGCGACGGTCACGCCGGCAGCCGGAAACGCGGGCGAGCCGAGACCGGGTCCGAGTGGTCTCGCTGCCACGGTTGCGCCGCGTCGACCTTCAAACGGTTGAGCGTCGTGCCGCACGATACGCGTCGACAACCGACCACAATGCGATTGCAAGAAATGGCAACGAGGCGAGGAGCGCGGTACGCAACCCGGTTGCCGGATCGCGCAGATCGATCTCCACATCGACCGGGCTGAACGGCCCGAACGCGGTCACCACGCCACCGACACCGAAGAGCAGGGCTTTCAATCTCTCGCGGTTGTACAGCTGGCCCAAGCCAGGGAAGATGCCCGAGAGCACGACGGCGACGACGGGACGGCGGTGCTTTGCCGATGCGCCGGTTCCATTGCTGAGTGACATGGCTGCTTAAGATAGGCCAGCGCGGAGACGGCGTAAACCCGCGCACGTCATCGTGCCCGCTTCTTCGCGAAGGGTTTTACCGCTCGCCGCTGCGTCCGGGTTATGGATGTTGAATGAGATAGTCGGCGATGATCTGCGCGGTCTGCTCGGCGCCGGTCTCGTTGAAATGACAATCATCGTAGAAGACGGTCGTGTCCTTCGGCAGTTGTGTGGCCAGATCGATGACCTCGATCTGATGTTTGCGACAGGTCTCGACGAGGGTGGCGTTATATAAGTCCATGCCGTGGGCGAGCGCCTCGACGCTGTAGTACTCGTGTCCGGGTTCGGCTTGGAAGTCACCGACCCCGCCAAACCACAGCAGAGCTTCCAAGTTCGGTGAGAGTCCCGCCTTCCACAGCGTGGGCTGGGTCAGAAAGATGAGGCGGCGTCCGTGCGTGTGCGCGCTGGCGATCATGTCCTCGATTTCGAGGCCGTACTCTTTCAACGCGTCGGTGAGATCAGGCAGCGTGCGCCGGATTGCTTTCGCCTGTCGCCGGTGTTCCCGGTACATCTCATACCCCGCGCCTCCTCGATGACGCCCGCGCGCGACGTTCCGGCGGCTGTAGAGCAAGTATGCCCACTGCCACAGCGCGAGGCGTCGATACCAGGTGGGGCCACCGAAAACACGCCGCGGATGGATCATGAAGGCCGCGTCCATGTACTCATCCTCGAAGTCGGCATCCGTAGGAGACGGCAGACGATAGTCGTCGTCATGGGAGAGACGCAGCGACAAGTCGTTGATGCCGGTCAACACCAACACGGTCTGGATCTGCGGCAGATGCGGCAGGAGGTAGCGGAGCTGCAGCACATGGTGCGGTGCCTTGCGACCGCTCATGCCGATATTCCCCACCCAGACGGACTGATCGCCCTGCTGCGCGTTGAGCTTCGTTTGCAAGCGAGCGGGCCACGTCTTCGTTTGATCGAGCACATAACACTCGGTCGTGCTGCCGCCGACGGCCAACAGAGCGTGCGTGTGCGATGGCTGGAGTTCGTCGCCGCGCATCCCGAGTGCATTGGTGCGAAACTCGCCGGCTCCCGCGACCCCAGGCAGCGTGCCCGGAGTCATGTCGAGCGCGCGCCGCAGCTGCGGCGGCCAGACGAAATAGTCGTGATCGGAGAAATAGAAGCGACGAAGGAGACCCTCGCAGATCACCAGGCCGAACGCGGCACCGCCGAGAACGACCGCAAGCTTCGCCACGGAGCGTCGCACCCTTCCCCGCAGCAGCGTTTTCCTCCGCGGACTCAGCGACACATGTCCCTACTCCGACCGCGTCGGCGCGTGTGGATGTGCAACGAGATAGTCGGCGATGATCTGCGCGGTCTGCTCGGCGCCGCCCTCATTGAAATGACAATCGTCGTAGAAGACGGTCGTGTCCTTCGGCAGTTGCGTGGCCAGATCGATGACCTCGATCTGATGTTTGCGACAGGTCTCGACGAGCGTGGCGTTGTACAAGTCCATGCCGTGGGCGAGCGCCTCGACGCTGTAGTACTCGTGCTCGGGCTCGGCCTGGAAGTTACCGATCCCGCCAAACCACAGCAGGGCTTCCAAGTCCGGTGAGAGCCCCGCCTTCCACAGCGTAGGCTGGGTCAGAAAAATGAGCCGCCGTCCGTACGTGTGCGCGGTGGCAATCATGTCCTCGATATCGGCCGCGTACTCCTTCAAAGCGTCGGTAAGATCGGGCAGGCTCGGCCGAATGGCTTTGGCGTGTTGACGACGTTGGCGAAACTTCCGGTACGTCCGAGTACCA
Source organism: Binatia bacterium (assembly GCA_041477755.1). Lineage (GTDB taxonomy): Bacteria > Desulfobacterota > Binatia > HRBIN30 > JACQVA1 > JACOST01. Next base: position 4,226 of record JBGOUW010000233.1, on the reverse strand, counting down.
GTGTCTCTCGGAATATGCTGACGCACGATGCTCTCCTGGCCGTAGAGCTGTTGTCCCCATTGCCACAGCGCCAGATGTCGATACCAGGCCGCCCCGCTCCCCGCGTGCCGTGGATGGATCATGAAGGCCCCGTCCAAGTACGCGTCCTCGAAGTCGGCGTCTGCAGGGAGTCGCGCTCGGTAGTCCTCGTGGGAGAGGCGTAGGGTCAAGTCATTGATGCCCATCAAAACCAGCACGGTCTGGATCTGTGGCAACCGTGGCAGGAGGTAACGCAGGTGCAGCACATGGTGGGGCGCCTTGCGACCGCTCATCCCGATGTTCCCCACCCAGGCGGACTGATCGCCTTGCTGCTGGTTGAGCTTCGTTTGCAGACGATACGGCCACGTCTTCGTCTGATCCAGGACGCGGCAGAGGGTTGTGCTTCCGCCGACAGCCAGCAGGGCGCGCGTGTGCGAGGGCTCGAGTTCATCCGCGCGCATCCCAAGGGAGTTGGCGCGAAACTCGACGTCACCTTCAACCCCCGGCAGTTTGCCCGGCCGGATATGGAACTCACGTTGCAGGTGCGGCGGCCAGACGTCGTATTCGCCATCCGTGAATACGACGCGACGCAGTACGCCCTCACAGATTGCCAGGCCGAGCAGCACACCACCGAGCGCCGCTCCGAGCTTCCACAGCAGCCGCCGCGGTGGCCGCTGCGCGCCTGCGGGCGCGGTGGACGCCGCCGCGCGCATGTCAGCCCATCGTGTCGACGACCACGGCCGTGGTTCCGGGTGACAGCGTGAAGTGCATTCCGTCCTTGCCCAGGACGACCTCACCGTTCCACGCATCGGACACGCCGCGGAGAAACATCCGCCGCGCGACGAAGTTTTGTAGCGGCGGGACGATATGCGTGAACGCGAGCATGCGCACGTTCGCGGCCTTGGCCACTTGCGCAGCTTCGATCGGCGTCGTGTGGTAGGTGACGACGTCGCTGGTCAGCTTCGCCCAGCGCGTCAGGCCGTGGTCGCGGGCATAGTGCTGGACGGGCTCGATCATCCGCGCCGCGAGCGCCTCGTGCACCAGCAGATCCGCATCGTGGGCGTGATGGATGAGGTTGTCGCTCTTCTTGGTGTCACCGCTGATGACCACGGAGCGTCCGCGATAGTCAAACCGATAGCCATAGGCGGGGACCACCGGCGCGTGATCTACCGCGAACGCCGTAACGCGCAGGCCGTCGGCTTCGAACACGAGTCCCGCCTCGGCAGGCCTAGGCAACGTGATCGTCTTCGCGATCGCGGTAGCACCATCCAGCGGCATCGCCTCCGCACCGTGGTGCGCAACGCGGTACTCCGTGTCGAACCCGTAGGCCTGGCGAAAACCGAAGACGACCTGCTCCACCCCGGGCGGACCGAAGACCGTCAGCGCCTTGCTTCGTCCCGCGATCCAGCTCTGCACCACGACTTCGCCCAACTCGCCGATGTGATCGGAGTGGAAGTGGGTGAGCAACACCGCATCGAGCCGCGCGCGCGGCAACCGCTCGAGCGCCACCTTGCTCCACGAACCGGGTCCGACGTCGACGAGCACAAAGTGGCCACCGGCGAGCACTGCGGTGCAGGGTCCCGCGCGCTCGGGATCGGCCAATGGAGTTCCAGTCCCGCAGAGGACAACGTGGAGATTGCCGTCGTCGAGCAGATCGCTGCGGTCGCCTGTGAGCGCCCGGCCGGCCATCCGCTCGATGATGCGCGACTCGATCTGGTCGCATCCGCTGAGGGCGATTGCGAGCAGAACAACCACGAGTGAGTTTCGTCGACGTGCAATCATCAGCGCCCCCGCGTTGGACTCGGACGGTCCAGCTACTGTCGGCCCTTGGCGATCAGCTTGTCGAGTTCGTCGCGCAACCGCGGCAACACGTCCGAGTAGCTGAAGCTGCCGACCTTGACGTCCTTCTTCTTGAGATTCACCGTCGACGGGCCACACCACAAGCCGAGATCGGCGTCGTCGGTTTCGCCGGGGCCGTTCACGCGGCAGCCCATCACCGCGATGGTGATGCGATGCTGCTGCGCGTAGGTGGTCAGCGCTTTCACCTGCTGCGCCAGCTCGACGAAGGCATCGTTCTCGACGCGCGAACAGCTCGGACAAGAAATGATGTTCAGCCCGGCGCCGAAGTCGGGCACGCTGATGAAGCGGCCGGCGGCAACGTCGGCGATGATCTGGTGGCCGACTTCGACTTCTTCGTGCTTGCGCTCGTTCGGCAACGTGAGCGACACGCGGATGGTGTCGCCGATGTGATTGGCGAGCAGTTTTTCGAACGCCAGCCGACTCTTGATGATGCCATCCGGTGGCAGCCCGGCTTCGGTGACGCCGAGGTGCAACGGGACATCGGGACGCGCCTCGGCGAAGCGCGTGTTGGCCGCCACCACCTTCGCGGGATCGGAATCCTTGAGCGACACGACGTAGCGATCGAAGCCGATCTCGTCCAGCAGATCGCAGTGATAGAGCGCCGACTGCACGATCGCTTCGAGCTGGTCGTGCGGATAGCGTTCGAGGAACTCCGGAGCCACCGAGCCGCAGTTGACGCCGATGCGGATCGCGCAATCGCTGCCGCGCGCGACGGCGGCCAGCCACTGCACCTTCTCGCGCACCGTCTTGGTGCGCTCGACGTGATGCAGATGGCCGGGGTTGTAGCGAATCTTGTCGACGAACGGCCCGACATCCTGCGCCAGCCGGTAGTTCTCCTGCAGATCGACCGACAGCGTCGCGTCGGTCTGGCGCCGAATCTCCTTCAACGCCTTGGCGTCCTTCGCGTTGTCGATGGCGATACGGACGATCGCGGCACCGGCGCGTTTGAGCTGCTCGGTCTGCGCCACGGTCGCATCGATGTCGCGCGTCTTGGTCGCACACATGCTCTGCACCGCGATCGGCGCGCCACCACCAACCGTGATGCAGCCGATTCCGACCGCCCGTGTTTGCTGACTCATCGCGCGCGAACGCTAGCTGAAGGGTTCTCGGCACTCAAGGTGAACGTTCCGTCGCGGCTCTCTGCTCCCTCTCCCTCTGGGAGAGGGCTGGGGTGAGGGCTAGTGCGCACCGATGCTACCTGGTTGCCCTCACCCTGACCCTCTCCCAGAGGCGAGTATACGGGAGTTGACGACCGAAGTCAGCCGCGCTATGGTTCGTCCCGATGCCATCTAAAGTCTTGCATGGGCCGTGGACAGTCGAGACCCCGTGCGCAGCGGGGCACGCAGCATGAATCTGGACACCATTGGTGTCGTTGCCGCGTTCGTCATCAATGCTGCGCTCATGGTTTGGCAGACCATGGTATTTCGTGAGCAGAACCGCATCATGCGCGAGGATGCTGCGCGCGAGAGGTTCGGATTGCCCACGTCCGGGTATGTCCAGAGTCCTTGGTACAAACACTACGCGCCTCTCTTGGCGATGGGCTTTTTAACGATGGCCACATGGACTGCGGTTACCGTGTACCTAGTGCGATCTTCACGCATCGCAGACCAATCCGTAAATGCTCCACGGGACTTAGACGCCGACCAGATCGATACGCTCTCCAGGGCAATTGGGCAGCAGCCAATGGGTGACGCTCAGGATGGTTTCCGACCATGCGGTGTACGGATTTTCTGTGGCGATGCGGACAAAGAGGCGTGCAAATATGCGAACAAAATCTATGAAGCGTTCATCGCAGCGCGATGGCAACAACTGCACCCGCCAGATAAAATTTCGGTAACCGCCTTTGGCGGCTTCTGGCACGAGTACGGGTTGCTTTTGATCTCTGAGGAGTACAACCCAACGGCGCTTCAAATGGAAAGAACGATTCTCGATAAGTTGCATCAGCAAGTGAGCCGGAAGCCGGAAAAAGACGTGGGCTGCTCCCTGCAAATCTGGGTCGGTCCCCGATGTCAGCCAGGGCAGTGTGAGTAACATGTCATCCAAACCCGCACAGAAAATCCTTTTCTTCTACTGCTACCAGTGCCGCGACTACGAGTTGAAGGCGAGCCCGCACTTTCGCAATCAGAAGCGCCGCTTCGCTCGGCGACGCAAGGCGGAACGCGAGGACGAAACCGCGAATGGTAGCTCTAACTGAATCGGCTTGCTGGCGTCGGGTTGGTAGGTCGCTGAAAGCGCCCGCCAGTTGGTGCGCTTCAGCATCCTGCTATCGCTTCCCCGAACATGTCCGGGTTGTTGCGATTGTTGTAGCGGTACGAGAACTCGTTGATATAGAGCGGCAGGTACTTCTT
>JBGOUW010000238.1:0-7474 GCA_041477755.1 Binatia bacterium | reverse complement strand
GTCGAACGCAGCCATGAGTATGGCGCGTTGATCATCCACAGCATCGCCACGGGGAAACCGCGGGTAGTATACGGCAACGTTCCCAATCGCGGCTTGATAACCAACCTGCAGGACGGCTGCTGCGTCGAGGTGCCGTGCCTGGTGAACGGCAACGGCATCCAACCCACGCGCATCGGTGACTTGCCGCCGCAATTGGCCGGCCTCATCATGACCAACGTGAACGTGCAATCGCTCGCGGTTGAAGCCACGCTCACCGGCAAGCGCAAGCACGTCTACCACGCCGCGATGCTCGACCCGCATACCGCCGCCGAGCTGACGCTCGACGAGATCTGGCAGCTCGTCGACGACCTGTTGGCGGCGCACGGCGACATGATCCCGCGGTTGGCGAGATGATCTCGAGCCTGGATTGATGTTCCAGTCGCTCGACCACATCGTGCTGGCGGTCGCCGACCTCGACGCCGCGACGGCCGAGTATCGCACGCTGTTCGGCCGCGCCCCCTCATGGCGCGGCAATCATCCCGACTACGGCACGCGCAACACACTCTTCCGACTCGACAACACCTACGTCGAGCTGCTCGCCGCCGACCGCAGCGCCCGCACGCCGTTCAGCGACATGGTGCGCGACACGCTGGGGGACCGCAGCGAGCGCCCGTTCGGGTTGGCCCTCGGGGTCGACGACATCAACGCCGCCGTCAACATCCTGCGCGGCCGCGGCTTACGCGTCGCCAATCCGACCGACGGAATGGGCGTCGATGAACGCAGCGGCCGGCGCCGGACGTGGCGCAACGCGATGATGGATCCGACCACAGCGGGCGGCATGCGGCTGCTGCTCATTCAACACACCTCGCCGCCGAAGCTGTTACCGCGGGCGCTACCGATCGCCGACGACGCCTCGGTCTGCCTCGGCGTCGATCACGTGGTGATCTTCAGCAGCGATCTCAATGCCACCCTGCGTCTGTGGACCGATACGTTCCGCGTACCCGAACAGTGGCGGCGCGACTTTCCGGAGCGCGGCACGCGCAACGTCGGCTTGCGGCTCGGCGACATCACGATCGAGATCATCATGCGCACTGATCAAATCCCGGGCACGATCGCCGACCGGTTGTGGGGCGTGGCCTATCAGGTGTTCGATGTCGACCGTGCGGTGGCACGACTGCGCGCCGCGAGCGTCGAGGTCGACGACCCGCACCCGGGTCTCGCTGACGCCACGCGCGTCGCGACGCTACGCCGCAAGGGCACCGCGACGTTGCTGCTGGCGCGCGACGCTACTCGCCCATCAAGCGGCTGATATTGATGTCGCCGGCATCGGCGGTGAGGCCGCCGTCGACGACCACCGCCGCGCCGGTGACGAACGACGCGTCGTCCGACGCCAGGAAGGCGACCACCGCCGCCACCTCTTCCGGGCGGCCGAGGCGGCCCATCGGCACACGCTGCCGATATTCGTCACGCGCGGCCGGAATGGCCAGCACCGGTTCGAGCAACGGCGTCTCGATCGGCCCGGGACACACACAGTTCACGCGAATGTTCTCGCGCGCGTGATCGATCGCCACCGTACGGGTGAGATTGACGACGCCAGCCTTGGCAGCGTTGTACGCCACCAACCCAGGGTCACCGAACAGACCCGAGATCGAGGCCGTGTTGACAATCGCGCCGCCACCGGCGCGCCGCAGGTGCGGAATGGCGAACTTGCAGCCGTAGAAGACGGCGTAGAGATCCACTTCGATCACGCGCTTCCACATGTCGATGTCGAGGTCGGGCGCTTTGCCGTAAGCGCCGATGCCGGCGTTGTTGAACAGCACGTGCAGCGCCCCGCAGCGGTCAACCGCCGTCTGCAACAGCGCTTCGACCTGCGCCGGATCGGCGACGTCCGTACGCACGAACGCGGCGGCGCGTAGCTCCTTCGCGAGTGCGTCGCCCGCCTCCGCATCGATATCGCTGAGAACGAGCCGTGCATCTTCGCGCGCGAAGCGGCGCGCAGCGGCGGCGCCGATGCCCGACGCCGCGCCCGTGATCACGACGACCTTGCCCGAGAATCTTCCTGCCATGGCGGCCTCCGTCTGTTCGCGCCGCTTCCCTACTGCGGGGCAGACGAGGGGTCAATCGGGTTTGCTGGTCTTCAGCAGCGGATTGCCCCTTCCCTCTCCCCTTGTTAGCGTACGCCGCCAATGACTCGGCAGCAGCTCTTTGCAGCGTTCTTCTTTGCCGCCTTGCTCTATTTGCTGTTTCAGTTTTACGCGATCTTCTCGGTCTTTCTCGGACCGTTGAGTTGGGCGGCGCTGCTCGCGCTCACGTTCTATCCCGTCAAGCAATGGCTGGTGCGCCTTTCGCGTGGGCGCAGCACCGCCGTGGCCTTCGGCTTGACGACCGTGGTGATTCTCGTCGTGATGGTGCCGACAGTGCTGATCACCATCCTGCTGGCAACCGAGTCGGTGGCGGTCTACCAGTACCTGCAGCAAGTCTTCAGCGAGGGGCAGGCCCCGACGATCGCGGCCAAGGCGATGGATTGGATGCACGCCTCGTGGCTCGGGCGGCTGTGGGAGCATGTGGCACCGCACGTGGCCGCCTGGAACATCAACGTGAGCGCGACGGCGCTGAAACTGGGAGACGCCATCAGCTCCTTCCTGGTGGCCCAAGCCACTGGGATCGCCAAAAACGCGGTCCGATTCGTCGTCAACTTCTTTCTGACGACCATCGCGCTATTCTTCTTTTTTCGCGACGGCGATCGCTTGACCGCCTCACTGCGGGCGCTGATTCCGATGACGGCGGCGGATAAGGAAATCATTTTCAGTCGGCTCTACGACACCTTGTCGGCCGTCGTGCAGGGCACGCTGGTCACCGCGGCGGTGCAGGGTGTACTGGCCGGCCTTGGGTTTTGGATATTGAGCGTCCCCTTCGCGGTGATTCTCGGATGCGCCACCGCCTTCTTTTCGTTGCTGCCGGGGGGCGCGGTGGTCATCTGGGCGGGGGCGGCGATCTATCTCGCAGCCGCAGACACCATGCTGCGTGCGGTGCTCATGCTGACTTGGGGGGCGCTCGTCGTCAGCGGAGTCGACAACTTCGTCCGTCCGCTCATGATCGGCGGCCGCACTGAGATCCCCACCGTGTTCCTCTTCTTTGGCATCCTCGGTGGCCTGCAAGCCTACGGCCTCTTGGGCATCTTCCTCGCACCCACGATCATCGCCATCCTGGTCGCCTTCATTCGCATCTATCAGGAGCGCTATGCCACCGATGCGCCGCCGGCGGACTGACGGGGGGGAAATAGGCGGTTGACAGGTCGAAAGGTGTGCGTGGATACTGATGCGTGAGTGAATCTGCAGTGTTGCAATCCGCCGTAAGTTCATCGACAGATTCGCGTTGGCGATCGTGTCGTTCCCGGGTTCTGGGAGGGATTGCTATCGGCCTGCTCGTCGCGGCGTCCGCGGCGGCAGGGCCGCCAGCCAGTTCGGTCGGCGAGATCTGCACTGGCGCCGCACCTGATCCGTGTAACGTGACCACCGCGATCACCGTGATGAACGGGAGCGTGCTGGACCTCGACGCCCGCGCGCTGCACCTCTCGTCGGTGGCGGCACTCAACGCCGAGAACGGCGGCAGCTTCTCGATCAGCAACGCCGGCAGCGTCGCGCTCGAAAAGGGGGCGGCCATCACCGCGGTCGGCCGCGGGATAGCCGGCGGTACGCTGACCATCGACAGTTCGGGGTTGTGCAACATCGGCGGGAAGATTCTCGCCAGCTCGGTGCGCATTGCGGGCGTGGGGAGCACAGGCGGGGCGGCTTCGCTCACCTGCAACGGCATCCATCTCGGTGACGGCAGCGCCATCGAAGCCATCGGGGTCAACGGACCGGGCGGCGCGATTGCGCTCGCCGCCGGTCTCGCTCCGATCACGTCGCTCAAGGGCGCGAAGCTACGCGCCAACGGCGTTGGAGCGAGCGGCGGCACGTTGACGATCAGCAGCGGCGCCGACTGTTCCCTGGCCACGGTGATCGAGTTGAACGCCGCGAAAGCCGGCAGCGTCGGCGGCAAGGGCGGCAGCGCGACGATCACGTGCACTGGTCTCACGCTCGCCAACGGCGCCAGCTTCGATGCCAACGCGGCGGGCGACAATGGCGACGCCTCCACGGTTGGCGGCAGCTTGAGTCTCGACGCCCAGGCCGCCGCGCTCACCATCACCAAAGGCGTCCGCTTGCGCGTTAACGGCACCGCCGCCAAGGGCGGGACGATTCAGATCAGCAGTCTCGATTCATGCACGCTGTCCGGACGCGCCATGCTCAATTCGGTCTCGGTGGGGCCGATTGGAGCGTCAGGGGGCGCCCTGAGTGCCGCGTGCGGCAGCGTGGTCATCGATCACGGTGGCGCTGAAGCCACCGGCACGCTACCCACCGGCACCGGCGGAGCCATCACGATCACCGCGACCGCTGGGACGGTGCAGATGGACAGCAGCGTCACGCTGAAAGCTACCGGCGTCGGCGTGCCCGGGGGCGCGATCACGGTCAGCGCCGCGCTCGGCTGCAGCCTCGCCGCCAAGCTGCAGGTGGACGGCAAGGAGACCGTCGTCGGCAGCACTCGTGTCGGCGACAGCGGCGGCACCGTCACGCTCGATTGCATTGGTCCGCTCGACCTCCTGTCGGGCGCCGGAATCAGCGCCGGCGGCAGCACCGGTGCACATGGCGGGCACGTCGCACTCACCACCGGTGGCGCACTCGACATCGGCAAAGGGGCTGCCGTACTCGCCAACGTGAAAGACGGCATTGGTGGGCTGATCGCCGTCACGGCCGGCGGCCCATGTCAGATCGCCGGATCACTCCAAGCACGCGCCAGTGGCGTCACGGGCAACGGTGGTGGCGGCTCGCTCGTGCTCGGCTGCGGCGGCGATGTGACCGTGACGGGTGACGGCGCACTCGATGTCAGCGGACCGACCAACGGGGTATCCGGCGTGTTGACGCTGCAGACCTCCTTGGGCGCAGTCCAGATCGAGCAGGGAGCGGTGCTGCGCAACAATGGCGCGGCGCAGGTCGGCATCAACGCCATCGAAATCGGCGCCGTCGGGATGTGCACGATCGGCGGCAAGCTGCAGTCCGACTGTGCGCGCGGTCCCGGCATTCCGATTCAGATCACCTGCACCGGGGTCACCCTCAACAGCAGCAGCCTGGTGCAAGCAAACAGCGCCGGTGCCGACGCTGGCCAGGTAGTTGTCGACACCTCAGGCGCCACGACCGGGCAACCACCCGCGAGCTGTGTCTTGAACGGCAAGATCAAGGTGAACGCTGCAGTCGCCGTCGATCGCACGGCGAGCCCGCCAACCCTCGTGCCCGGCAACGGCGGCATCGTGCGACTGTTTTGCGGCACGGATCTCAACGTCGCCAACGGCGCCACCATCGACGCGCTTGGCGCCGGCCCGCAGAGCGCGGGCGGCCTGATCGACCTGCACGCGGCGGGCGGACCGGCAATCATCAACGGCAAGCTGAAGGCGAAGGCGAGCGGCATCTCGGGACTCATCAGCATCGTCGGCATCAACGTCACCACGACGGGGGCTAGCAGTCTCGACGTGACCGGCTTCACCGGCGGCAGCATTGTGTTGCGCTCGGTGCAAGACACTACCATCAAAGGCGACGTGTCGATCGGTAAGACCGTGAGCGCCCGCGGCTCCGGCAGCGGCAACAACATGGGCGGCGTGATTCAAGTCGAAGGGTGCAACGTCACCGTCGAGGACGCCGGCGTGCTGCGCACCGATGGCAAACAGGCCGGTGCCAACCAGTTGGTCGCCCACGAACAGCTCACGGTCAAGGGCCGCGTATCCGCCATCTCGGCGATCACCACCAACCCGCAAGGCAGCAACCTGTTCCAATATCGCGACGTGCTGATGATCGAAGACCTGACCAGCGTGACACCCGCAGCTCAGCCGATCTACGACCCCACACTGATTTCCTGTTCGCCAGGGTCGTAGACGCTTGCGGCGGGCGCGACGCTACTCGCGCAGCGGGCGCAGCGCGTCGCCCAACATCACAATTTGTTCACTCAGCTGCGCGGCATCAAAGACCAGCGGCGTCAGAATCAAGTGGCGCACGCCGGCGGCCCGGTAGCGCTCGACGCCGGCAACGATGTCCGCCGTTGATCCCAACAAACAGTAGCGCTCGGCGGCGCTGTGCATGGCGCGCCCATACATCGCCCCGAGCACATTGCCGGCGTCACGCAGAGCTTGCTCGCGAGTCGGACGCGGCGCCGTGAACACCATCATGGCACCCACCACCTGCCGCTGCCGTATAGCCGCCATCGCTTCAACCTGTTCGAACCGTTCGCGAAACTGATCCGGGGAAAGCAGATAGCCCACCCAGCCATCGCCCAGGCGCGCAGCGCGGCGCAGCGCCGCAGCTGACCGCCCACCGATCCAGATTGGCGGACCGCCCGACTGAACCGGCGGTGGATTCAGTTTCACCGGCGCAAAATTCACGAAGCGACCCTCGAATCCCACCGTGTTGCCGCGCCACAACGCGCGCAGAACCCGGATGGCTTCGTTGGTACGCGCACCGCGCTCGCTGACGGGGACGCCGCTGGCTTCAAACTCGGCGGGAAACTCACCGCCGACACCGACGCCGAAAATCACGCGGCCGTTCGCCAGCACATCGAGCGACGCGACGCTCTTCGCCACCGTGGTCGGGTGCCGCAGCGGGAGCAGATACACGCACGTGCCAAGCGACACGCGCTGCGTGTGCGCGGCGCAGCAGGCCAGCGTCGTCAGCGGATCGAGGATGGGCGCAGGAAAGGCGATGTGATCGCCGGCCCACAGACTGTCGAAACCGTGGGCTTCGGCGTGCGCCGCGAGTTGGCCGATCTCGCCGGCAGTCCGAACCCCACCGAGCATTAGACCGACGCGCAGGCGCTGATCGCGTTCGGCCATCGGCGCTCTGACTCAGCAAGTCGCGGCGGCGCGGTCGGCGGCAAACGGCCCGCCCTGTAACACTCCCTCGGCCTCGCGAATGATGTCGGCCATCACCTCGGCGGCGGGCTTGATCTCGTGAATCAGGCCCATGCCCTGCCCGGCCGGCATGAAGCAGCGCTCGGGGTTGGCGTCACCCTGGTTACCCATGTAGTCCATCACGCCCTCACGCACCGAAGTCATCACTTGCATCGGGAACGGCTGGATCTCGTCCGCGCGGCGTTCCCACGACTCATTGTATGGGTTGCGAATCGTGCGCGCCGGTTTGCCGGTGTAGCAGCGCGTGCGCACGGTATCGGCCTCGCCGCTCTGCACGATGGCTTCGCGATACTTGGGCGCCGCCTGCGCTTCCGGCGTGGCAATGAAGCGCGTGCCGACGACGACGCCTTGGGCGCCCAGTGCGAGCGCCGCCACCAACTGCCGGCCATCGACGATCCCGCCGGCTGCCAGCACCGGAATTTTGACCGCATCGACCACTTGCGGTACCAGCGCCAGCGCGCCGATCTCACCGGTATGGCCGCCGGCTTCCGTGCCTTGCGCCGC
>JBGOUW010000646.1:0-2686 GCA_041477755.1 Binatia bacterium | reverse complement strand
CCGCTGGTGGTGGTTGGTGTCAAGACCGATTCGAATGCGTTCCCGGTGATCAAGGCAAGTGGCGCGTTCGCGTTGAACGTGCTCGGCAAAGGCCAGCAGGCGCTCGCCTTCGCGTTCTTCAAGTCGGTGACGCCGGAAGGCGATACGATTGCGGGCCAGCGCTTCCGGCGCGGTACCACCGGCGCACCGCTGCTGGAGAGTACGCCGGCGTTCGTCGAGTGCCGGCTGCGCGAAGTCGTCGCGGGCGGCGACCACGCAATCATGGTCGGCGAAGTGGTCGATGCGGGTGTCGCCAAGCCGCTGGAAGGGCGGCCCGACGACGCAGTGCTGTGGCTGAAAGATCTCGGCGAGAAGACCTTCTACGGCGGGTGATGAGACGCTGCGTAGCATGGACGAAATGTAGGGGCGCAACGGAACTGCGCCCGGGAGCGGCGGAGGGTGACGCGAGGTTGCGGCCCAGCCACTAGTGCCGCCAGTTCACATCAAGCGCTGGTTCTGTGCAACGCCCGCGGAGCGGATGTGCATGCCCAACAACGGACCCAATCGCTGGTTCTTCGATGCGTGGTCGCGCATCTACGATTTCCCGCTGGTGCAGCTTGCCACCTATCGCCCGGTTCACAGCGCCGTGCTGCAGGCGTTGCGCGGGCGACCATGTCGCCGCGTGCTCGACCTCGGCTGCGGCACGGGGCAACTGGCGGCGCGCCTGCAACTCGAACTGCACGATGCGCACGTGGTGGGCTGTGACTTCTCGGCTGGAATGTTGCGGCAAGCACGGGTTCGCACGCGTACAGTGCGATGGATTCAGGGTGATGCGGGCCGACTGCCGTTTCGCGCGGGCGTCTTCGACGCCATCGTGTCTACCGAAGCGTTTCACTGGTTTCCGGATCAGGACGCGGCATTGGCGGAGTGCTTCCGCGTGCTGGCGCCGGATGGGCGACTGCTGCTCGCACTGGTGAACACGCCGGCGGCGCTGGTGAGCGAGGTCATCCACGCCGGCTCGCGGCTCGTCGGCGAGCCGTTCTATTGGCCGACCGTCCAGCAGATGCGTACACAGGTCGAAGCGGCTGGCTTTCGAGTCGAACAACAGCGGCGTGTGTTCCGTCTACCGGGATTCCTCCTGCCGCCGGTGCTTACGTGCGCCGTGCGGCCGGCGCGTGCGGTCCGATTGTCAAAGCGTTGAGGCACGGCCGTCCGACCGCACTGCCACCTACAACCGACCGTACGCGCGCAGTGCTGACAAGGCATCGAGCGTCCAGCGCGCACGCCACTCGTTGCGCGCGGTCTCGCCGGGCGCGTCCCAGAAAATGGGCCAGCCACCGTCGGAAGCTTGGCGCGCAGCCAGATCGTCCAGGTGCGCTTCGATTTGCGAGTCGGAGAACAGTCGCCGTTCGGGCGACCGGGGACTCGGCGCGAAGTGCAGCGGGGTGAGTCCGTAGCGCGCAACGGGTACATGGGCGAGGAAAAAGTCGGCGGCCGGCAGTTGCGCCGCGAGCTTCTCGGTAAGCTTGCGTGTGCGGCGCTCGCCGCCGAAGTTGTCGAGAAAGACGAATGCGCTGCGCAGACTATGCGCGTCGCCGATGACGGAGTTGCAAAGCTCTGCCCAGCAGTAGTCTGTGGCTCGATCCAACCAGGGATGCTGAATCCCTTGCCAGTGAAGCTGGCCGGCAATGCCGCTGGTGAAATTCAGCGACGGCTGCAGCGCGGCATCACCGTTCCAATGCGCCGCCCGCGGATGCTGTTGAGCCGTCGCGAGGATCGCCGGTACGGCGCCGCTGGGTGTTGCGATGGACGCGAGGAAGTCGCAGACGCGACGTCCGATCTCCACATCGCGGGCGCCCACTTCGCGCAACGTGGTCAGCGCAAAGTCGACGAAGACCGGCTGGCTGTCGGGGCCGCGCAGATCCGGTTCGAGCGCGTGCCCAAATCCGCCGTCGCGGTTCTGGTAGGCGCGCAGCGCGTCGACCACGTGCCGCGCATCGTCGTCGAGAAAGTGGTACGCGAACACACGCCGCTCCAAGAGTCGAGCGTGGTACCAAATGAACTCGGAGGCCTTCGCAAGACTCGCGTGCGGTGCCATGGGTCCCTCCGGTCCCGAAATCCGCTAGACCGCCGTGCGCGACAGCGCGTCCTTCAGCCTTTGATAGATGTCGCTGTGGTCAACATCGCGTTGCGGCTCGCGTTGGTAGACGAGTCCCTCGCGGTCGCTCCATTTCGGAATCAAGTGAACGTGGGCGTGAAACACGGTCTGACCGGCGAGGGCGCCGTTGTTTTGCAGGACGTTGTAGTTGTCCACTTGCATCGCTGCGGCCACGCGCTTGATCACGACCAAGATCTCGCCCAGATCCTCGTCGCGCATGTCGGTCAGCTGCGAAGCGTGGCGCTTGGGGAAGAAGACAACGTGTCCTCTCGCGAAGGGTTCCGCGTCGTTCATGACGCCGATGATGCTGGCGGTCTCGACGATCATGCGCGCGCGCAACTGGCCGGCGACGATCTTGCACAGCAGACAGTCCGTAGGGTTCATCGCAACATCTCCATGTGAGGCGAGCCGAGTTGCTTCCGTTGTTACCCACGCGCAACCAGCGACCCGAACGCTACCCCTGGCTCTTCTCGCGCATCGTGACTTCGTCCCACAATCTTATGCGGTAGCCGTCGGGATCGAGCAGCTCGGCGCCGTACCCCCAGTCGT
>JBGOUW010000536.1:0-3422 GCA_041477755.1 Binatia bacterium | reverse complement strand
GTGCCGCACTACACTAGGGCGAACGTACCGTCCTCCGGATGTCGCGTGCTTGACACCGCGAGACCCACAAGCGCAGAAGGGAGCCGATGGCGGCGCGGCGATCTCGGGTCGTAAATCGGCTTCTGCTAGCGACGCTGCTCCCCCTGTACATTGTGATTCAGGTCGCCGCGGTTCGCGAGCACCGCGCGCACGGTCCATGGTGGTTCCCATTCTCCGTGACGGGAGCGCAAGGACACTCCGGCTATCCACTCGTAAACCGTCTGAACGCACCAGACTCGCCCGTCAGAGTTGGTGACCGCGTCCTTCGTATCGGCGACTTCGACCTCCGGGGCCTCTCGCGTGCCGAATCGATGCACGCGACCGCTCCGCTGCTGAGCGGAGGTCGGCCGTTCACGGTCGAGATCGAGCGCGACGGAGCGCACCTAGAGATGACGATCGCGCCCGCTCTAGACCCATACTGGTGGTCGCTGCCGCTGCCGTTTGTGCCGCTCGCCCTCGTCGCGATCTTTCTCCTGCTGCGAGCGCCGCACTGGCATCTCGCGCGTCGCTTCTTCGCGGGATCGATGGCCTGGTGCGTGTTCCGCGTCGCCGACCTGGGCTTGACCAATCCGGCCATCACCTGGGTGTGGGTCGTCGCGGGGCCGCTGACGCAGGGGCTGCTCCTGTGGAACCTGTTTGAGTGGACGGAAGCGGCGCGGCCGCTGCGTACTTGGCAGCGCCTCTTGCCGTGGGGGATCGCGCTTGTCGCAGTCGCGAGCGGCACGGCGTCGATGCTGCTCACACTTCCAATGGGTCTCTGGCCATTCCGGATTTCCATGGTCAATGTGATCTGCTTCTTCGCAGCCGCAACCGTCGGCTTGGCGCGCGCCTATCGCCGCTCCGGAGCGCTCGAGCGGCGACAGCTGCGCTGGGTCCTCTACGGTCTCTCCGTCGCGGGGCTCCCGCTGGCGCTCCTCTACGTGGTGGTGGTGCTCGGGATCGATATCAATTGGCTACTCTGGGACGGCGTCGCCGGCGCCTTCGTGGTGGCGATCCCGCTTGGAATGGCGGTGTCGGTCGTGGGTTACCGCTATCTCGATATTGATCGAGTCATCGGCGCGACGGCCTCCTACACGATCCTCGGGATCGCCATCTTCGGGGGCGTGCTGGTCGCAGTACCCAGCCTCGCGAGCATGGTGAGCGGAGCGTCGGGGATCGATCCCGAGACCAGTCGGATCGCCCTGTCGCTCACCTTCGCGGCGGGTCTCGTTTTGGCTCACAGCACTCTGCGTCCCTGGATCGACCGCCGACTGCTGCCGCAACACGATGCGCTCGCCCGCGCCTTCGAACGTCTACTCGCGGAACTCTCGGCTTGCCGTGGTGTGGAAGAACTCGCGCGGCGAGTCGGCGAAGGGATCGACGCGCTGCTGCGGCCCGACTCGATCGCAACCTACGCGCGCGCCGGAGAGGCCTTCATGCCGCTGTTCGTGCGCGGCCACGCCGCTCCGCCAGCCTTCGAGGCGAACAGCGCACTCGTGAACGTTCTCGCGGCACGCGGGACGCCGATTGCGGCACGCTCAAAGGAACTGGGTCCGTTCGAGCGCGCCGCCCTCGAAGCGCTCGGTGCCGAAGTCGTCATGCCGGTACGTCAAGGAGAGACCTTGGTCGCCTTCACCTGCCTCGCAACCAAGCGCTCCGGCGACATCTACACCGCCACCGATCAAGCGCTGCTCGCCGCAGTTTCCGGGTGTTGCTCCGAGGTGCTCTCGCGGCTGGACGCGAATGCGATCGCCGAGGAAGCGCGCGGAATGCAGTCCGCCCTGCGCCGCTACGTCCCTGGAGCGGTCGCAAATCAACTGCTGGACGGTGCGGCGCTCCAGCCAAGCGAACAGGAAGTGACGATCCTGTTCGTCGATCTCCGTGGCTACACGCGCTACGCGGAGGATCGCCACGTTGCGGACGTCTTTGCGACGCTGAACGAACATACCGAGCGGGTCTCGACAATCGTTCAGCACGCTGGGGGAACCATCGTCGAGTTCAACGGAGACGGGATGATGGCGGTCTTTGGTGCTCCCGAGGCGCTCGCCGAGAAGGAGCGGCACGCGGTTGAGGCGGCGCGCCGGATCGTCGACTCGATGCCAATGCCGCTGGCGGTCGGCGTCGGGATCGCGACCGGGACGGCGTTCGTCGGATCGATCCGCTCATCAGATCGGTTGATCTGGACCGCGGTCGGCAGCACGACAAATCTAGCTTCGCGGCTGCAAGCGCTGACGCGGGATCTGGCTGCGTCAGTTGCGATCGATGAGGTCACCCGAACGCGCGCGGGCTATGTGTGCGCCGACTTCGTCCACCACCCCGACATCGCGATTCGCGGTCGAACCGGGCGCTTCGAAATCTTCGCTCTCCCGCTTCGGGATGGCGAACATTCGGCCCGAGCCGAGGCCAATGCCCCACACGCCGAGGACTAGTGTCGTGTCTCGCAAATGTCAGTAACATTGCGTAGGGGCGATGCATGCATCGCCCTCCGTCTTCTCCGCAGTGGACCACGCCAATTCGCGGGCGACGCATGCGTCGCCCCTACAGGGAACGGGACATCTGGTGGGAAACAGCATGGCCGCTGACTCGGGGCCATGTCGCAGACATTTGTGAGACACAACGCTAGGATGGTCGATTGAGGAACCGCAGGGGCGTGACCTCAAGATCCAACCTGCCGGCTTCGAGTCCTTCGGGCGTATCGACCACGCGCCAGTAGCCGTCGTAGCGATAGCCATACAGCGCTTCGCCGGCACGCAGCAGCGCGGGCGCCGTGTGTTTGGTGATGCTGAACACTCCCGGCGTCATGTACTCGAAGACCCGCGGCGCGAAGATCCACACACCGCCGTACATCAGTGGCGTCAGCGGCGCGGCGACTTCGGCGGGAACTCCGAGGAAGCGGCGCACGCGATCAGTCGCATCGACTTCGATCGCGCCATAGCGCGCGACCTCCGAGTCGTCGCGCAGCAGCATCGTACTGAGCCCGCCGCGCGCGCGGTGGAATGCGAGCATCGCCGGCAGGTCGAGATCGACGATCGTGTCGGCGTTGAGGATCACGAAGGTGTCCGCCCGCAGAAACGACTCCGCGTTTTTGATCGCGCCGCCGGTGTCGAGAATAGGATCTTCTTCGGAGTACGTGATGTGCACGCCGTAGGTGCTCCCGTCACCGAGCGCGGCCCGAATCTGTGCGCCGAGATGGTGCAGGTTGATCAGCACTTCGGTGATGCCCGCCGATCGTAACAGCAGCAGCGGATACGCAATCAGCGGTCTCCCGGCGACGTCGAGCAGCGGCTTGGGCGTGTGGTCCGTCAACGGACGCATGCGCGTGCCGAAGCCGGCGGCGAGGATCATGGCGCGAATCATGAGGCCGGTATGCAGTAGGCAGAGGGCAGTAGGACTGGGGACAGTCG